>CBDTVJ010000051.1:0-13815 GCA_965363655.1 uncultured Halieaceae bacterium
TGGCACATTTGCGACCTGGTGAGCGGTGAATATCGAGGCTCGGCTATGACCGCTCTGGAGCAGTTAGCTGCCCTTAGAGCTATGTTGGGCTAATTACCGCTTTCCGGCGTTTACCGAATCCGACCAGTCCAATCAATGCCGTACCGAATAGCCAGGCGGCTGCGGGTACCGGGATCGGTGAGAAATACAAATCGTCTCCCCCGAATCCAATACCTTGAACAAAGTCGAATTCCATTCGGTATATAGGGGTGTCTGAAATCATACCTACGAAGTCGTCCGTTGAGGTGTCTAGATCAGACAATAGACTACCGAGTAGATTGTCTGTCTCATCGAAGATACGGAGGATCGCCCCGGCACCGATGTTTGTTATCCCAACCTCGGAGACCGCCGAAGAGAAGCTTGCGTTTACCAGTGCTCCTGTCCCGGAATTGATACCCGAATTAGAAATAACATTCGGGGGTGAAACACCGATAAAGGGAAGATTGGGCTCTCCAAACACCACACCCCTATCAAAAGTGATTCCGTAGCCCGTGAATTTCGTCCCGGCCAAAATCCCCGGACTGGGCGCAGCGATGGAATTTCCATCGGAATCGACGTCAAAGTTGACCAATGTCAAATTTCCAGAGTCAGCCTGAAATGTAGCCAGGTTGTTATAATTGACAACTGCGGCTTGTGCTGAAACGCCGAGCAAGTGAGTTAAGACAATGCCCAAGGCGATTATGCAACGAATAAAATTCTTCATAATGTTACCCCATTTATAATTCCTACCAATGTGTGACTATAACAATCCAGAGGATTGTGTCCGTTTTGGACGGAAAAACCCTAGGACCCCACTATACAGGCGGATCTGGTAAGCATTATTTAACAGTTTCATTAAGGCCTGCGGTTGCCTGGGTTTAGTACTACTACAACCACTGACGAGAACAAGCGCATCAAGATTCGCCAATGTAAATATCTGAATAACATCGTGGAGTAGGTGGTGCGGCATTCCGATCATCGTTTTATCAAACGGATAATTCGGCCCATGCTGGGTTTCAAATCATTCTGGTCGGCGCGTGCCACGTTGGTCGAGTTAATTGCGCACAGGATGAATAGATTCGCGAGCAAAAACGGCTATACTGATTAGAGTGATGGTACTGCCCCAAGGAGCCCCAAATGGATACCAAGACAAGACCTGCGCTAAAACCCGGAGTGGTCACCGGTGTTGATTACAAGGCATTGGTTGCCGCTGCCAAGGAGGGTGGGTACGCCCTGCCGGCAGTCAATGTCACTAACACCAACACGGCCAATGCCGTCATGGAGGCAGCCGCCAATGCGGGTTCTGATGTGATCATTCAGTTATCCAACGGCGGCGCACAGTTCTTTGCGGGCCAGGGCCTGCCCGATGCCTTTCAGGCCAAGGTGCTGGGTGCGGTATCCGCCGCCCGACATGTGCACCTGCTGGCGGAACACTACGGGGTGTGTGTGGTCATGCACACGGATCACGCCAACAAGGGCCTTATTCCCTGGGTGGAGGCCATGTTGGACCACGGGGAACAGCACTACAAGGAGACAGGTAAACCCCTTTACAGCTCGCATATGCTGGATCTCTCCGGGGAACCCCTGGAGTGGAATTTGCGAGAGTGCGCGCGCATTCTGGAGCGTATGGCCAGGATCGACATGAGCCTCGAGATCGAGTTGGGCGTCACCGGTGGCGAGGAGGACGGGGTCGGCTCCGATATCGACGCGAGTGCGGATAACTCCCGCCTGTACACTCAACCGGATGATGTACTGCTGGCGTATGAGACACTGACCCCGCTGGGTGATTTTTCCGTGGCGGCTTCCTTCGGTAATGTGCACGGCGTTTACAAACCCGGCAACGTGAAGCTGCTACCTGAAATCCTTAAAAACTCCCAGGCGCTGGTTGAGGAACGGCACAACGGCACCCGCAATCCCCTGAACCTGGTATTCCATGGCGGCTCCGGCTCTGAGAAGGAGAAGATTAAAGAGGCGGTTAGCTATGGCGTGTTCAAGATGAATATCGATACGGACACTCAATTCGCCTTCTCCGAAGCGATCGGGGCGTTCGTGAATGAGAATCCGAAGGCGTTCAAGTACCAGATCGACCCGGAAGACGGCACCCCTTACAAGAAGTTCTACGACCCGCGCAAGTACCTGCGGGCTGGAGAGCTCAGTATTGTGGCCCGTCTCCAGGAAGCCTTTGACGACCTGGGCTCCAGGGGTAAATCCGTCGCCCAGGGATGACCCGGGGTGCGGCCACTACCGCGGTTCAAACCATGGCTGATATTGTGTCAGATCAGGCCACCATCAACTGGTTTGCTGCCGGCATGCAGCACGTTGCCGCCGACGGAAGCTGGCTCGAGCCGGCCCTGGCCGAGCGTCTGGTTGCCATGCCCTACACCAAGCGGCGTGAAGAAGCCCGGCTCGGTCGCTGGACCGCGAAGGTCACGATCGCCCGGGCTCTTGGGATGGAGCCGAATCTTGCGACACTGCGTCAGATTGTTATCCGCAATGCCCCGGACGGCGCACCGGAAGCCATTGTCAATGGCGAGCCGCTGAATGCGGTAATCGCCATGACCGACCGGGCTGATTGGGCTGTCTGCAGTATCATACCCGGGAGTGAGCGGCTTGGTTGCGATCTGGAACTGATCGAGCCCCGCAGCGCAGCCTTTGTGCAGGGTTATTTCACAGCTACGGAGCAGGCCCGCGTGGCGGCTGCGGATGATCCTGACCTGGTTGCCAACCTGATTTGGTCAGCCAAGGAAAGCGCCCTGAAGGTGATGCGCACCGGCTTGCGACGTGACACCCGGTCGGTCGTCGTTGAGCTGCTCGACAGCGGCGAAGGCGAGTGGCTGAAATTGGAGGTCACCGCGGATGATGGCCGCCGGTTCCCCGGTTGGTGGATCAGGTTTGGCAGTTTTGTGCTGACAGTGGCTGCCGCAGTGCCAACCGCACCACCAGTGAGCCTGGTTCATCCAGAGCCATTGCGTTCGGCCCGTCCGGGGCATACCTGGATGGCCGACCCCTATTCTCCCTCGAGATAACTGCTGGCGGCATAGTGGCCCGACAGGCGGTTCAGCCCGCCTGTTCGAGCTGCTGCTTGAGCTGGGTTAGACAAACTTCCTGGGAACACAGCCTTTGCTAATTAAAATTGGCAGTGAAATAGCGCTTTCTTGATCTTGCACAAGGTGTCTATTAAGCACTCTGTTATATCTTGAAAGCCATAAGTCGCTCGATGGATGAACGGCGGTAATGGTGTGACGTTTCGCAAAAAACACCTCACAAGCCGGAGGATTGGCAATGAACGCTGGACTAGATCTGGATACGTTAGGGATGATCCTGAAAGCAGTGCGTGAGTTCGCTGCCGAGACCATGCCGGAGAAGCTGCTGCTGGAACTCGACCATAAGGACGAGTTCCCGGAGGACCTGGTACGCGGCATGCTCGGAGACGAACTCGGAATACTGTTGTTGTTCATTCCGGAGGAGTACGGCGGCATGGGTGGCGGGGCCTTTGATGTCTATCGCCTTTGCGAGCTGATGGCACGCTTTGACCTGGGCGTTGCCACCGGCGTATTGGCCACGTTCCTGGGCAGCGACCCCATTCGCGTTGGTGGCAGTGACGAGCAGCGCCAGCGCTGGATGTCGCGTTTGGCAGAGGAAGGCCTGATCATGGCCTACGGGGCCACCGAGCCCGAGGCCGGCAGCGACCTGGCGGCATTGACCACAACAGCGGAGCCGGTTCATGCCGACGGAGCGCTTACCGGCTACCGGATCAATGGCACCAAACAGTGGATCAGTAATGGCGGCTACGCTGACCTCTACACTATTCTGGCGCTCACCCCCGGGGGACCCAGCTGGTTTGTGGTGGAGCGGGACACCCAGGGGCTCGGTCACGGCCGCCCGGAAGACAAGCACGGTATCCGCGCCAGTAACACCTCCCGGGTCAGCCTGGATGACGTCTTCGTGCCGGTCGATCACTTATTGGGCCACGTCGAGGGGCAGGGACTGGAGCAGGCGCAGCGGGTCTTTGGTTTCACCCGATTAATGGTGGCCGCCTTTGGACTGGGGGCTGGCTGGGAGGCACTGGACAGGGCGATCGCCTACTCGCGCGAGCGCATCCAGGGGGGCGGACCCCTGTCGCAAAAGCAGGGTTACACCCATAAACTGATCGTTCCCCACGCGGTACGCCTGGAGGCGGGACGAGCCTTTATAGAGGAAACGGCCCAGCGGATAGATGCCGGTGAAGGCAGCCTCAATACCGAGGGCTCCATATCAAAATATATGTGTACCGAAGCTGGCAATGCCGCCGCCGACGCGGCAATCCAGGGCCTGGGTGGGTATGGTTATACCCGCGAATACATGGTCGAGAAAATCAAGCGCGATGTGCGCATCACCACGATCTATGAAGGCACTTCCGAAATTATGGAAATGACCATCGCCCGGGATCGCTGGCAGGAGCACCTGAAAACCCGTGGCCAGTTCTACCACAGCATGGCTGCCACGTTCGAGCAAATGCACGCTAGCACGCCCGATATCGGTGCCGATGTAGTGGCACTGGCGATGCACAGCCTCGCCGAGGTGCTGGAGCGGGCACGTATCGGCCGCCTGACCCGCAACCAGCATGTGTTGCTGCGCTTCGGCGAACTGATTGCCTGGGTGGAATCCGCCGGCAGCCTGACCAGGCGAGCGCACGGGGCTGCGGCGAATACACTCAGCGGAAAAACCGACAAGCGGCTTAACGCTGAACAACTGGCGGCTTTTGCTCGATTGTTTGCGCGGGAAGCGGCACTGAAGGTCGCCAGCGAAGGGCTGCGACTGGTCGCCGGGGGCAGCGACCAGGCCGATGTACTCTCGGGCCTGGGCGAGGCGCTGCATCTGCCCGAGATTTACAATGCCCAGATGGGCTTGATTGCCGATATGGATTACGTCGCCAGTTTTCTCTGCGTCGGCAGTTAGGCTCACACGCGATTCCACACTTAACTCCAGGAGTTATATCGTTCATGAAAATTGGTGTTTGCATCAAGCAGGTTCCGTCCCGGGAATCAGAACTGGCAGTGAACGCCAGCGAGACCTGGGTTACCGCACCCGACAGTTATGACAGTTCGGAACCGGATAACTACGCCCTGGAGGCTGGACTCCAGCTCAAGGAACAACATGGCGGTGAGGTGGTGGCCATCCTGCTCGGCTCGGCCAGCGCCAGCGAGACCGTAAAAACCTCGCTGGCCAAGGGCGCGGATCGCGCCATCCATATCCTCAACGAGGAGCTTGAGCACCTCGACCCGTTCCAGGTAGCAAGCGTTCTTGCTGACACTGCCCGGCAGGAGCAATTCGATTTGATTCTGACCGGCCTGCAATCAGACGATCACGGATTCGGCCAGACCGGTGTGTTGCTGGCCGAATTACTGGCCGTTCCACATTCCACCGTGGTGGTGGATATTCAGCTGGAGGGCGACCAATTGCGATTCAAACGTGAACTGGAAGCCGGCTGGTCCCAGAGCGGGGCGATGTCGCTGCCCGGTGTGCTCACCATACAGTCGGGCATCAACTCCCCCCGGTACGCCACCTTCAAGGCCATTATCGCTGCCAAGAGGAAAGAAATCCGCAGCGTGCCCTGCCCGGATGTCGCGCCGGCAAGCCAGCAACTGCTGCGGGTCTATGTGCCCCAGCAAAGCAAGCAGACAGAAATGCTCGCCGGCAGCCCGGATGAACAGGCGACGGCACTGATCAATAAACTGAGAAATGAAGCGCGGGTAATATCATGACTGGAACTGTACTTGTTGTTGCTGAACAGCGTTCGGGGCAGCTCAACCCGGCGAGTCTTGAGACCCTGGTGGCCGGGCAAAGGGCGGCCAAAGGTCAGGGCAAGAGTCTGGTGGTGGCCTTGGCGGGCGCCCAGGTGGCAGCCGCCGCGGAACAACTCGCTGGCTATCAGATGGACCGCTTGCTGGTAGTGGAGGACGCGCTGCTCGATCCCTATAGCCCCGGTGCCTATTGTAGCGTGGTCGAGGGCCTGGTCCGGGAGTTAAGCCCGGACCTGGTCTTTTTCCCGCACACCTATCAGGGCCGCGATTTTGCTCCCAGGGTAGCCGCCCGATTCGGCCGCTCACTCATCAGCGATTGCGTCGATATCCGCAATGACGCCGGGCAACTGGTTTGCGTTCGAGAGATATTCCAGGGAAAACTACACGCCGACGTGGTTCCGGTGGGCGAGCCCCCACACTTTGCCAGCTTCCAGAGTGCAGCCTTTAGCATTGACGAACTGGCGGCGGCCGCGACAGCTTGCCAGGTCGAGAAACCAGCCATTGCCCCCGATGCCTCCGCGCCCGGTGTGGTGATGGCGCAGCCGGTCCAGGAGGGTGAGCGCTCTGTCGATCTCAGCCAGGCGGAAATCGTCGTGTCCGTGGGTCGCGGTATCGGCGATGCGGCCAACATCGATATCGTCCGGCAATTGGCCGACGCCATTGGTGGTGAAGTAGGTGCATCACGCCCGGTATGCGACGAGGGCTGGTTGCCGATCGAGCGGCAGGTTGGCAGCTCCGGGCAGACAGTAGCTCCGAAGCTTTACATTGCACTGGGTATTTCCGGTGCCAGCCAGCACCTGGTCGGAATGAAAGGTTCCAAGCTGGTGGTGGCAGTCAACAAGGACCCCAAGGCGCCGATTTTCAAGCAGGCAGACTACGGCATAACGGGCGATGTCATGGAAGTGATTCCGGCCCTCATCAAGGCGCTGGGAGCTTAGCCCCGGCGCCGGGGGAGTCAGTTTGCTGCGCCGTTCAGGAATTCGGCGATATCGAGCGTCTCTGCCACTGCCGAGCCAAGCATCATTTTACACTCGGGGCATCCGGTCACGAGGGTCTGTGCGCCGGATTCCACGATTTCCTTCTTGCGCGCCTGGTCGACCCGGGTGCCATCGGATTCCTGGGTGCGGGCGAAACCAGCAGCGCCGCCGCCACAGCAAAACGACCGGGCTCGATTGCGTGGCAGCTCGATGAAGTTCTGGCTGCTGCTGGCAATGATGTCCCGGGGCGCGTCGTATACCCCTTCGTAGCGACCCAGATAACAGGGGTCATGATAGGTAATCTTTTTATCGGCATTTGCCCCGGAATTAACCTGTAACTGCCCGCTCTTCACCAGCTGGGACAGCAGCTCGGAGTGGTGCACGGTTTCCACCGAAAATGCGGCGTCCAGGGTCGGGTATTCCTGGCGGAAGGTGTGCAGGCAATGGGGGCAGGAGGAGAGGACTTTAGCCACATCCTGATCAGTGAAGCGGGCCATATTCTCGCCAGCCAGGGTCTGGAACTGGAACTCCTCTCCCTGGCGACGGGAATGGTGGCCGCTGCAGGATTCTTCCTCCAGCACCCCGAAACTGACCTCGGCCGACCTCAGGAGCTTGATCAACGCCTCAAGGGCGCCCCTGGATTCCTCATTGTAAGTCGACACGCAACCCATCCACAGCAGGTACTCGGTGTTGCCTTTCTCGAAAATCGGGATCTCCAGGTCCGTCAGCAACTGCTTGCGTTTTTGTTTTGGTGCGGAGAAGGGATTGCCGTAACGGTCGATGGTCTGCAGGTACTCATCCGCCACCATGCCCTGGCCAATGGCCATAGCCTGTGCCCGCTTGGCACCTAGCAACAACTGGGTGTGTTCAATGCCAACCGGACAGATATTTTCACAGGCGCCGCAACTCGTGCACTGTCCCAGTGCGGTTTCGCTGATGACGTTGCCGATGAAAGGCCCCTCGCGCCCCATCATGGCGCGACCTGCGAGGACAAACTCCCGCGGGTTGAGTTCCTGGCCGCTGCTGGCCGCCGGACACTGGTCGGTGCAGCGCCGGCACTCAACGCAGGTTATGAAATCGAGGCGCATTTTCCAGCTGGTGTCTTTCATCGTTTCGAGCCCGATGCTGACTTCTTCCTCGGCCTCGCTCATCGCCTCAAGGTCCAGCGGCTGGTGCTCACCCAGGCTGTGGTTCCTGAGGAAGACGTTGACGGGACCCATCAGGATATGGAAGTGCTTGGAATGCAGAATCAAGGGAACGAAGCCGAAGATCAGCAGCGCGTGAAACCACCAGTTCACCTTCTGGCCCGGGGCGGACCCGCTGAGGCTGTACAGGTAGCTGACCATCAGCATGAAGATCATCAGGGCAACCACTCCCGAACTCCAGGATTTGGGGTCTGGCGATATCTTCACCATCAGGAAGCGCCGAATGGCAAGCCCCACCACGCCAATCATTACCAGCCCGGCGATAAAGGCAAGCGCCAGCTTGAACACGGGCACTGCCGCGCCGAGCAAAAAAGCGAGAAAGTGCAGGCCGAACGGTTCGGCAAAGTGATCTATGGTTTCGAAGGCGAAACAGAGAAAACCAAAAAAAACAACGGCATGCAAGGTGCCTACCACGGGTCGACCGGAGATGACCCTGGACTGGAACAGTACCTCTTTGACAACGCGCACAATGCGACTGCCCAGCCGATCCGTTCGCACTCGCTCGGGTGCGCCGCCCAATACAAACTGTAGCTTTGGGCGCAGCTGTCGCACGGCAATGGCCAGGGTCACCGCGAGCAGACCAAGTAGTAGAAGTTTTTCCCACAACTCAAAACTCATGCCCCGGCTCCCTTAAAACCTGATAGTAATCCTAGACGATTTCTCCGCGCCGGCGCAATACGAGAATCTGCCAGGACCGCGGCATTTCTTGATTTGGAGCAATGGATCGACGTTTGCCGGGGGCGCGGCAATTTTTTGCTGTGTATAATTAATCTGGTTTAGAGTCAGAATTATTAGTAGTCGCGGTTTTCGCTATAGCCACGAAGAATGTGGCATCGATATGCATGTCATCGGGCTTTATTGCCGGCGCTAGCTGTTTTTCCAGATCGTAATTAGGACACCGAAAGGAGGGTCGATAGATGGAAGATACCGCGCATCGCGCCATAGCTGTAGTGGGATTGAGTGCGATTATGCCAGATGCGCCCGATGCGCAGTCCTTTTGGGAGAATATAAAAAACGGCCGCTACAGTATCAGCGAGGTGCCACCCGAGCGCTGGGACCCCGGTCTGTACTATGACAGCGATCGCAAAGCACCGGACAAGACCTACTCCAAAATTGGCGGTTGGGTGCGCGAATGGCCGTGGGAGCCCTACCAATGGCACCTGCCCATTCCACCGAAAATCGCCGATGCAATGGATGTCGGGCAGAAGTGGGCGGTGTCCCTGGCCCACGCTGTCCTGAGCAACCACGGTGACGGGGGTCTGCCCCTGGACCGGGCGCGAACCGCGGTGGTGTTGGGTAATGCCATGGGCGGCGAACAGGCGTATATGACGGCGCTGCGCATCTATTACCCGGAATTCGCGCAAACCCTTGCCGATTCACCGGCATTTCAGGGCCTGTCGGGCGATGTGCGTGCCACTATAGAAAGTGAGATACATAGCCGCTTTGCCACGAGGCTGCCCGAGTGCACCGAAGACACCATGCCGGGTGAGCTTTCAAACTGCATGGCGGGGCGGGTGGCCAACCTGTTCGACCTCAAGGGCCCGAATTTTGTCTGCGATGCCGCCTGTGCCTCTGCTTTGGCCGCCATGGATGCGGCGGTTGAGGGCCTGATTGAGAATGAGTACGACGCAGTATTGACAGGCGGGGTGGACCGCAATATGGGTGCGTCGTCTTTCGTCAAATTTTGCAAAATTGGTGCCTTGTCGGCCACCGGGACTCGGCCTTACGCCGACGGCGCTGACGGTTTTGTCATGGGGGAGGGCGGCGCCTTGTTTTTGCTCAAGCGCCTGGCCGACGCCGAGCGTGACGGCGATACCATTTATGCGGTATTGCGCGGCGTCGGTGGCTCCAGCGATGGCAGGGGCAAGGGGATCACCGCGCCCAACCCCGTGGGCCAGAAGCTCGCCGTTCAACGCGCGTGGAAAAACGCCGGCCTGGATCCCAGTTCTGTATCTCTGCTGGAGGGCCACGGGACCTCGACCAGGGTGGGAGATGTGGTCGAGTTTGAATCCCTGAACGCCATTTTTGGCGCTAATGACCTGGCACCCGGATCAATTGCCCTGGGGTCAGTGAAATCCAATATCGGCCACCTGAAGAGTGGCGCCGGCGCCGCGGGCTTGTTCAAGGCGGTGATGGCGCTGCATGAGAAGGTGCTGCCACCGAGCCTTAATTTTGACAGCCCCAATCCGAATATCGATTTTTCCCAATCGCCGATCCGGGTTAATACGCAACTGCGGCCCTGGGATAAACCGGACCGTGGCGATGGCGTACGCAGGGCGGCGGTCAGCGCCTTCGGGTTCGGAGGTACCAATTTTCACGCTGTGCTGGAGGAGTACATTCCCGGTCGCCTGCAGGCCAGGCGCCCTGCACCCGTTTCATCACCACAAGCTGTCAGCGCTACCAGCGCAAGCCCGATGGGCTCAGCGCCTGCAACCGGATCCAAGGCGCCGCTGCAGGGCGCGCTGGTGCTGGGGGCGGTCAGTAAGGAAGCACTGCATGAGAAACTCAAGCAGGCGCAGGCGTCCGGCATCACACCCGCCATGGGCAGCCTGCCGCAGGAGCAGGATCTGCGGGCTGCGCACCGCCTGGCCATCGCTTATCAGGACGGCGAAGAACTGCAGACCCGTTTGCAGCGGGCGGTACAGGCGTTCAAGGTGGATCAGCTGGCAGTGTGGAAAGCGCTGCGCTCCCAGGGAATTTTTTATGGCAGCGGCCCCGCCCCCAAGGTCGCTTTTCTCTACACTGGCCAGGGTTCCCAGTACGCCAATATGCTGGCGGAGCTGCGCGAGTGCGAGCCGGTGGTAGCGGCGACCTTTGCCGAGGCTGATCGGGTGATGGAGCCGTTAATTGGCCGCCCACTCAGTGATCTGATATTCGTCAACCCCGACGACAGCGCAGCCCTGGAGGCTGCAGACAGGGACCTGCGTCGCACCGAGATCACCCAGCCCGCAGTACTGACCGTGGACCTTGCGCTGACGCGCTTGTTTGCGGCCTACGGTATACAGCCGGACATGGTAATAGGGCATAGCCTGGGAGAATACGGCGCGCTGGTTGCCAGCGGCGCTTTGCCCTTCGAGGATGCGTTGCAGGCAGTCAGCGCCCGCGGGCGCGGCATGACCGAGGTAGCCGAGGATGACAACGGCCTCATGGCGGCGGTTTTCGCCCCCTTGGAGCAGATACGGCAGGTGGTGGATACCATCCAGGGCAACGTTGTCATTGCCAATATCAACAGCAACAGCCAGGCAGTCATTGGCGGCGCCACTGAGGCTGTTCAGCGCGCGATGGATGAGTTCCAAAGCCGCGGCGTTGAGGTTGCCCAATTGCCGGTCAGTCACGCGTTTCACACGTCTATCGTGGCTGCTGCGAGCGGCCCTCTGCGGGAGTCGCTGTGCCAATTGCGCATGTCCCCGCCTGTCCTGCCGCTGGTGAGTAACGTCACCGGCGATTTCTACCCGATGGCGGCGGGCGTCGAACCGCAGATGGTGGATATGCTGGCGCAACAGGTCGCGTCACCGGTCCAGTTCGTCAAGGGCCTGGAGACCTTGTACCAGAACGGGGCGCGCGTATTCCTTGAAGTCGGCCCCAAGAAAGCCTTACAGGGTTTTGCCGACGATGTCCTTGGCCAGTATGACGACGTCCTGACCCTGTTTTCAAATCATCCCAGGACCGGGGAAATTGCCTCCTTCAACCAGGCCTTATGCGGTCTCTACTCGGCGGGGCTGGGCGTGGCGAACGTCAGTGCAGAACAACCCGTGGAGCAGGTGCGCGGCGCAGCTCCAAAGATGGATTACGCGGCGGCGCATCCTGTGCCAGCCACGACATCCCCTGCTACAAACTCTCCCGCCATCTCCGCAGTCGCTATACCCCCGGACCGCTACCAGCAAATGGGGCAGTTGTTTGCCAACTTCCTGGAGCAGAGTGTGCAGGTATTTCGCGGCGATAATGGCGGCGGTAATAGCGACACCAGGGTCTTCACTGCACCGGTCGTTACAGGTGCCGCTCTGGGTCTGCCAGGTACTGAGCGGGTATTCGATGATGCCAACGTGCAGCGGATTCTCGACGGTGAACAGGAAATCAAGGCGATTCCGACGCACTTTCGCCAATCCATGGTCGACAAACACATCACCCGCCTGGTGAAGAGCGGTGGCGGTGGTCCCCACTTCGAAACCATTGCTAGCTCCGCAGACGTCATCAAACTCGCCGGGCGTGGCGGGGCTCTGGATCTGGAACAGGATTACGGTGTGCCCGGTGAGCGCGTGGAAGCCCTGGATGTCACCACACAACTGGCCATAGCCGCAGGTATTGACGCCCTGCGGGACGCCGGTATTCCGTTAATAATGCAGTACAGGACAACCCATTTGGGCAGTAAATTGCCGGAGCGATGGATGCTGCCGGAACAATTGCGCGATGACACCGGGGTCATATTTGCCTCTGCGTTTCCAGGCTATGACTCCTTTGCAGACGAGCTGACCCGTTACCAGCAGGAGCACGGACGGCAGGCGCAGCTCGATACGCTGATTGAACTGCGGGATCGCCTCGCAGGTAATGCAGCGGCGGTCGGTGAAATTGAGCGGGAAATCCAGGAGCTGGAACAGACCCTGCAGCGCGAGCCCTACAGCTTTAACCGGCGTTTCCTGTTCAGGACCCTGCCCATGGGGCATTCCCAGATGGCCGAATATATTGGTGCGCGCGGGCCCAATACGCATATCAATTCAGCCTGCGCCAGCACTACCCAGGCCTTTGCCCTGGCCGAGGACTGGATTCGCGTCGGCCGTTGTCGGCGCGTTGTGATCATTGCCGCAGACGATGTCACTTCGGATCATCTGCTTGAATGGGTCGGCTCCGGGTTTCTCGCTTCAGGTGCGGCTGCCACCGATGAGGTGGTCGAAGAGGCCGCCTTGCCTTTCGATCGGCGCCGCCACGGCATGATCCTGGGCATGGGCGCCTGTGGCGTTGTGGTGGAGAGTCCCGATGCGGCGGCGGAGCGCGGATTGCGGCCAATCTGTGAGGTGCTCAGTACGGTTACCGCCAACAGCGCCTTTCACGGGACGCGCCTGAACATCGATCATATCTGCCAGGTGATGGAAAAGGTCGTGGCGCAGGCCGAGCAGCGCTTTGGTATCGACCGGCGTGCGATGGCTTCTGAATTGCTCTTTATGTCACACGAGACCTACACTCCCGCGCGCGGCGGTAGTGCTTCGGCGGAGGTAAACGCCCTGCGCAAGACCTTCGGCGACGCTGCGGACAGGATTGTGATCGCCAATACCAAGGGCCTGACCGGCCATGCGATGGGCGTGGGGATTGAGGATACGGTCGCTATCAAGGCGCTGGAAACCGGCGTGGTACCGCCGGTGGCCAACTTTCATGAGCAGGATCCCGAGTTAGGTCCCCTCAATCTCTCGCGCGGTGGTGCGCACCCGATACGCTATGCACTGCGTCTTGGGGCTGGCTTTGGCTCCCAGATCAGCCTGTCGCTTATGCGCTGGGTGCCATCGGCCGATGGCAGTCGGCCCAGTCCCAACCACCTTGGCTATGAATACCGGTTAGATGATCCGCTGGTATGGCAGCATTGGCTGCAGCAGGTGAGCGGCAGCAACACACCGCAACTGGAGGTGGTGCAACGCACCCTGCGGGTACAGGAAAGCCTCAGGGCGGGACAGGCCGAGGCCCATGCGCCGGCTGTGGCGGAGCCGGTCGTTGCCGCCGTCGCACCGGTGGCCCCTGCGTCGGTGGCGGAGGCCGCCGTGTCTTCACCCGCCGCGGCAACCGACCCGGTGACCGAACAGGTGCTGGCCATCGTTTCGCAGATCACCGGCTACCCCACCGACATGC
>CBDTVJ010000052.1:0-13814 GCA_965363655.1 uncultured Halieaceae bacterium
CGGCTGATCTGTTATTGTTTGTGCGCCCGGAAAGGGCAGACGAGAATGCCAAAAATGACCTGAAGCGCTTTCTAAAGCTATTGAATTTATCTCCCGACGAGAACGAGATTCGGATTGTGCATGGTTATTTGCCCCGATCAGACAATGAAATAGCCATACTTACTGGCTCTATCTGGGACGTCATGCTCAATCTCGCCTGGCAGTTCGATGTGCCCCCGGAGCATGTGGCGAGTGGCAGAACCGGACCCGCTTTCCGCTCAACCCAGTTCAATGGAAAACCCCCGATCAAGGTAATGAACAGCACAGACGAGCCCACCGACGCCTACGCCAAGGCCTTCACCCAGGGGCGGTGGTTCTACATAGAGAATACCGACATGGAGTCGAAACAGGCGTTTTCGTTTCTCCAACTGCTATTGAGCCTTGCAGAAACCGCAATGCCGGATAGGGCACCGGTGCTAACCATCTCTAATTGAGAAAGCGTCGGGACGTGGACGTACGTCGGCAAAGCCAGTGGTGTATTCGGCCAACGAATGAAGGACCCAATGACATCACGCTATTTGATTATCATAAGTACCCCATGGTGCTAATAATCTATTTGCTGTTACGGCCGCTTATGGCACTAAGCGGCCCCCTGAATAGCTGAAATCGAGGGCAGTCTTATGACCTCAATGGAGTAAAGCGGTCATACAGACTTGACCAGGTCGTACACTGACTGTCAGAGTTATTACGCTTGGGTGCCAGTGCTTAGCGTGACTCTTCCACACTGATACTTTGCTTCTGCACGACGTGCTGGACTAACTGCTCCCTGGCAGCATGGTTTTCTTCTTCAATTTCAATCCTCATCCAGTAGGCCCCTGCCGGGTCGGCTAGTGCCGGTTCGCAGGCCACCACGGCGGCGCTGAATTTCAGTTCGATATTTGACGGTTTTAGCAAAACCCCAACGCGCAGCCGCGTCTGCGGGGGCAGCGGTTCCACACAATCAAAGGCCAGGCCACAACCGCTGATACTGACTTCCATTTCATCATAAGATTCGGTCGGGTGGCCCGCTTGCTGTGTGTAGTGCGCTGCTATAGTGCTTATCTTTGTGTTGAGCAGACCAAGGGCCTGCGCGACAGTCGGGTTTTCCTGCCATAGAGTGTTTTCTATCCGATTGAACCTGGCGTCGAATTTGGCAAGTTTTTCCGCCAGGCCATCGGTGCTTTCGGGTGAAAATTCTTCGCCGTCTTGCAGCACAGCGTAAGACAGGCCGATAATGTCATTAATCCGAAAGTATCTTCGTCTCTCTGTTTGTTCTGTCACGATACTAATACCTTCAGCTATGGCTCGACGGGGCTGTCAGGAAAGTCCTGATTATTGTTATCCAGGTCTTCATCACTCGAATCAAAGTTTTGCAGCTGTTCGACATTGAGGACGGTGGTGCCGGCCAGCCCCTGGCGGATGATGATTTCTACACGTCTGTTATAAGCGCGATTCTCGGCAGAGGTGTTTGGCTTAAAGGGTCGAGTATCCGCGTGGCCAACAACCATAAACCGGGTGCCGTCCAGTTTCTCTCCCTTAACCAGTTCATGTGTAACTGTCAGTGCCCTTGACGCTGACAACTCCCAGTTTGAAATGAACCTCGCACTGGCAATCGGGATGTTATCAGTATGGCCTTCCACTGAAATTCTTCCTTCGATATCTGCCAGGGCTCCTCTGAGTGAATCCATTACCGGTATGAAATCAGGATGCAAGGTGGCAGATGCAGACGGGAATGTGCCCTTTTCCCGCACGCGCACCGTAATAATTTGGCCAGTGGATTCGATATCTATTTTGCCGTCTTTGATCTCGTCTTTTAAAACCGCCCTGAGCTTGTCGGCGTCCGCCCTGGTTTTCTCAATCAACTCCTTGAATTTCTGCTCAAGGAGCTGTTCAGTTTGCGCGTCATTGAGCGGCGGAGCTGTGGGGTTGCCGACCTGAAGTGACGCTTTATTGGTTTCAGTGGTGAACTGATTCACCGTATCCATTTGGGTAGGTTTGGGCCGCCCCGGGCTAAATTCCTGGGCGATGATACTGGTGCCTTTAGGGATATCCATCACCTTTACCTGATTCTGGACGCCGAAGGCATCCTGCATGGAGCCGGCTACCTGTTTGTATTTCTGTGCGTCCATTTCGGAGAAGGACAGTAGCAGTACGAAAAAACACATCAGCAGTGCCATCAGGTCGGCAAAGGTGGCCATCCATGCTGGCGAGCCCGCCGATGCCTCGTCTTCTTCAATTGCGTCCATCACGCAGCCTCGGCCACAGCGTCCTTGTCTGCGCTTTCTTCCTTGCGTTTTTTAGGATCCAGGTAGGTTTGCAGCATGGACTCAATAATTCTCGGGTTCTGGCCTTCCTGAATGGCGAGTACACCATCGATGCACATGGCTTTAATCCTTCCCTCATCCATTTTTCTCAGGGTCAGTTTGTCAGCGATGGGCAGCGCCACCATATTTGCCAGCATGGCGCCGTAGAGTGTGGTGAGCAGAGCCACCGCCATTGCCGGCCCGATGGATTTGGGGTCGTCCATGGCTGAGAGCATCTGTACCAGGCCAATCAGGGTGCCAATCATGCCCATGGCCGGTGCAACATCCCCGGTGGCGCTGAATACCTTGGCTCCCCACTTGTGACGATCAATAGTCTGGGTTAGGTCTTTGTTCATCACATTATTTATCACATCATGGTTATTGCCATCGATAAGCATTTTTATCCCCTGGTCGAGAAACTCATTTTCTATTTCCTCATTTTCCAGTGCCAGCATCCCCTCCTTGCGGGCGATGTTGGCCAGATGTACGATTTGCTCGATCAGTCCTTCCGGACTTTCCAATTTGAACACGAAGGCGCGGGCCGCCACATTGAAAGCGCCAAAAAACTGGGACATGGTGAACTTGATCATGACCACCATAAACGTCCCTCCCAGCACAATCAGCAAAGATGGAACGTTTAGGAAGACCAGCCCGGATCCCCCAAAAAGCATCGCCGCGAGCACGATGCACATGGCACCAACCATGCCCAGTAATGTCGCAAAATCCATAATGTGTCCTAATATTTAAGTGTTTGGTGGCCTAGCGATAGTGATTTATCCGATAAGCTACTGGATTACCTTTGCAGGTAGATTTTTAATATTCAAGGGCAAAGTGAGCGATTTGATCATATCACTCCCCTTCCGCTACCCACAGACTATTCAGGTCGGTTTGCTCCATGATTTGCTTGGCTACCAATTCGGCAGATTCGCGCTGGTCAAACCCCGCAAGAACAACCAGAAATGATGTTTTATCATCGCTGGTCGTGGGCTTTATCCGGGTCTGGTGCCCAATTGCCTGCATGCGTTGCTGCAGACCCAGGGCTACCTCCCTGCTGTCGAAATTGCCAAGATTAATGTGCCAGGTAGCGGCCGGAGGAGGCGCATCTGTGGTGTTTTCATCCTGGCTCAGTGCTTCCCGTAAATGGCTATCTATATCGAAGCTGTCGGGGACTATTATTGCTTGTTGCTTATCCAGGGCCAGGTGGAGGTCACCCAGTTGTTGATCGATAGTGCTGAGCCGGTTGTTGATCTGGGCCAGCAAGAGACCAAGTTCCGGCGTTATTTCGGCTCGAGCAGCACCAGGTCGTGCAGCGGAATCGAAGGTATGGCCTGACAACCAGATGCCAGCAACCATCAGGAACAGCATATTGGCAACTGCGATAAGGGCAATGGTAATGGCAGTCCACTGTCCACCTCCAGCATGCCCGCGTGTTTGCCCGGCGGGGCGCTTATTCTGTTTCCGGGAGGCGAGTTGAACACCGTCATCGGGGCCGTGTGGAGTCCGATGCTGATTGGCACTTGGTTCAAGCAGGCCTCGATCCAGCGATAAATTGAGATCCTTGCGTGTCATATATTATCCTCACAGATGTTACGCTATTCTTATGCACAAAACATGCCGATAGTACGCCATGAATGAATTACAACTAGCGTTCACTTTACCCGGGGTCGAACAGAACAAACTCGGCCCCTGGTTGAAGTCCTGGCAGCTTGGCCAGGTGCTACAGGCGCGTGTAGTTAATCAATCACCCTCCGGCAGCCTGGTGCTTCGTATCGGAGGTCATCAACTCACCGCAACTGCTGATTTTCAGGCGCAAAAGGGTGCGCTTCTCAGTCTTGAGGTGACCGGGCTTTTTCCAGCTGCCAGTATGAAAGTCATCAATACCCCGATGCCGGGCCCGGCACTTGCTAATCCACTTGAGGGGCAACTGCAGCTGTTGTTGTCGCGGCAGGGCAGCGTCCTCACGCCACTTGCTACCCTTCTTGAGCCAGCGCAAAGAGTCAATTTATTGTCGTTGCTGAGTGTCAAGAATGGCGTATTGGATAACATCCGCAATAGCCTGAGCCCAATCGAGTTGCTCACAGACCCCAGGACATTACAAAAGGCCTTGCTGCAATCGGGGTTTTTCCTGGAATCTGACCTGCTACGACTGGCTAATTCCGGTGGTTTTCTATCGCGGGTGGATATCAAAGCCATGTTGTTCCGCTTGTTACAAAAAACAAACCAGGCATCGAACCGACCGGGTGCAGCGCTCAGCAATAGTAAGGCTCAGGAGATCCTGGCAGCCTTGCAGACCGAGCTGCAGGGCGCAATTGCCACAATTACGCTCAATCAGCTGGCGGCCGGCCAGGTGAAAGAGCGGGATGGCTTATTTTGGCTGTTTGATATGCCCTTTAGAGTTCGCGATTCGCTGTCCAGGCTATCGGTATCAATCGAGCGGGAGGGCAGCGCCCCCCAAGACCAGCCGGAGCTACAGGAATGGCGAATAGTGTTTAATATCATTCTGCCTCGGCTCGGGACTATTGAGGCCGAATTATTTGTGCGGGGAAGTAAGGTCTCAGTGGTGTTTTATTCCCAGCAGGAGAGGACTATCCTGATAATGGAAGAGCGATTACCTCGAATAAAGGCCGCGCTGCAGAATCGGGGCCTTGACCTTGCGGTATTGAGATGTCAACTGGGCAGTCGTCCAGGCGGTGGCAAGAAGGCCCCGTGGACCGAATGTGTGGATGAAAGGATATGAAGGATAAGCCAGGGGGATCGCCATCTTCACCTGAGCACTTAAGTGAGCTGGCAAACAGCGAGGTGGCTGCAGATAATGATGCCATCTCGGTGAAAATACAGGAGCAGGCTGCCCGGGAAGATATCCCGTTAGACCAGGATGCGGCATTAACCGGCTTACTCAGCGATGTACCGATGCAGGGCGAGATTCCTGAAAATCTGTATATCGCCATGGCTGAAATATTGTCATACCTCCACGAGGCAGAAGAATCTCTCGATTGACCGCGTGCCCCAGCCAGCCCGGCTGGTGAGCCACGCCCTGGCCAAACCGGTAGATACCAGCTCCAACGCCCAGTTTGGGTAATGGGTGAAGTGGCGGAATTTGGTTTTATAGACCATAATTATCAGTAAGACGAAGGCCTTGAACCCGGGTTTACCAGGTGCAATAGCTTTACCAGGTTTCGTGAACCAGCCCGTTTTTTCGCTAATCCGGTCCGCCCAGTTGTGACCTTATTCTCAGTTTAGGGGCTGTTACAGGGTAAACGCGCCCGGTTTGTTTATATAGTGGGCTCCAGTGCGTATGGAGACGCGAATCCAGGGCTTTACAGGCAGGCAGGCAGTAACCAGAGAAAGTATGAAAAATAGACACGACTACTACCAAATTTTGCATGTGCAGCCGGATGCGCCCAGGGAAATCATCCGCTCCAGCTACAGAACTATGATGCAGAGAATGCGCATGCACCCTGATCTGGGTGGTGATGACAAACAAGCAGCAATGCTCAACGAAGCGTATGCCACGCTGACTGACCCCGATAATCGCAGCGCCTATGATAAATCGCGTCGAGCCCCGGAAAGACCCAATGTTTCAGGAACAGCATCAGCTCGTAGCCAGTCAAGCCCTTTGCGGCGGTGCGCCTTTTGCGGCTCTACGCATGAAGATGGCAGGGAAGATCTATCATGCGGTAGCTGCCATAGTCCCCTGATTATGGCCGAACAAGCGCAGATCGAAGAGAGTGACCGGCGGCTAAGCTCACGGGTGGTCAATGATCACGCCATGATTTTCTGTACTCATTGGCCGCAAAGCGAACCCCATTCCAGTCGAGCAGTTGACGTTTCCCTCACTGGTATGAAGTTCGGTTCAAACACGAGTCTGCAACTGGATCAGGTCATCAAGATCGATACCCAGATACTGAGAGCAGTGGGGCGTGTCGTGCGCAGCCAGCAACTGCGCGTCGGCTGGGAAGTCGGTGTTCATTTCATCAGCCTGTGTTTCCTGCAATCCCGCGGCTCATTCATCGAGCACCGCGCCTGATTCATACGTTGATCCATATCAGTCTTCCCTCGCACTGCTCGTCCCTTAATACGCCAATCTATATTGCACAGAGGCGCCGCGCACTATAGATTGCAGGGCTATGACCAGCCTGCAGTCGACGCCACCCAGCGTAGAAGTCGTGATTGAGATTCCCCGTGGCAGTTTCCTGAAACGAGGCAGCAGTGGGCAGATCGATTTTGTATCGCCCCTTCCCTGCCCATACAACTATGGCTCGATCCACCAATATATTGGTGGAGAGGGCGATTATCTCGACGCAGTCGTATTGGGGCCGCGCCTACCCATAGGCAGCAGGGTGCGCGTGAATGCCTATGGCGCGGTGGGTTTATCCGAGCGCTTTATGTATGACGATAAGCTCATTTGCGCGTTGCGGCCGATCAGTTCACAGGAGCGGCGCAACGTCATTCGGTTTTTCAGGGTGTACGCATTTTGCAAGGGAGTGCTGAACGTATTTCGCGGTCGTGCCGGACGCTCCTGGTGTCATGGCTGGGGAGACGCGGCGGATGCCATCGAGCGAGCTGTGCCGGTTGATAAATTACCCCGCCAGCCGAAGATAGGTTTCTAGGGGCCACTTTATCTTGACCATCAGAACCCTATTCATTTCATAAGCCATTCAAGCTGGCGCCCTCGGCCTCCAGCAAGGGCCGGTGATCCACTACACAGGCTATTCCCATGCCCTTTTTTAATCTGCCTGGTTAGAGTGCTCCCGGGTTTGCAGCATCAGCCAGAAAAATCCGCCGAAACCGGCGATGGCGGAGGCCAGCAGGATACCGGTCTTGGCCATGAGCAGATCTTCGGGCCGGCCCGCGAAGCCCAGGTCAGCGATGAAAATGGACATGGTGAAGCCGATGCCGCCTAGCAGGCCCACGCCCAGAATGTGTTTCATATTCAGCCCTGGTGGCAGGCTAGCCCAGCCGAGCTTGACGGTTAACCAGGTAAAACCCGCGATGCCTACAGGCTTGCCCAGTAGCAGGCCCGCCAGTACGCCCAGTGTGATGGGATCCTGTAAATAGCGGGCAAACCCTGAAAAGTCCACTGGAATACCGGCATTGGCCAGGGCAAAGATGGGTATCACCAAATAGGCTACGGGGAGATGCAGGGAGTGTTCCAGGCGCTGGGCGGGAGCCTGCACCAGGTGCACGCCATCGCCCAGGGATGTTACCAGCGCGCGGAAGCGGTTGTTGTGAATGATATCCGCATTGTCAGTGATGGCCTGTTGCATCTTGATGGACGTTTCCTTCACCCGCTCGACGAAAACGGCGGGTTGGAACTTCGGCCGAATGGGGATAACAAAGGCTACCAGTATGCCGGCGATGGTGGCGTGAATACCACTGGCCAGCATGGCCGCCCACAGCAGTACTCCGACAGCGGCGTAGGGCAGCGGGCGTCGAATACCGCCCAGGTTGAATGATAGTAGAACCAGGGTGAAGCCGCCGGCGCCGGCCAGGGCCAGCAGGTCGATGTTCTCTGTGTAGAACAGGGCGATAACCGCAACTGCGCCCAGGTCATCGACAATCGCCAGGGCGATCAGGAAGGTGATCAGGTTCTTGGGTACCCGGGCGCCCAACAGGCTGAGGGCACCGATGGCAAAGGCGATGTCGGTTGCCATTGGAATGCCCCAGCCGCTGATGCCGGACGTTGGCAGGGTGACCGCCACATAAAATAGTGCGGGAATCACCATGCCGCCAATCGCTGCCATAATGGGCAATAGCGCCTGCTTGGGAGACGACAGTTCTCCCACCATCAGCTCGCGCTTGAGTTCCAGGCCCATGATAAAGAAGAACATCGCCATCAGTGCTTCGTTGATCCAGTGATGGATGGACAGGGAAAATACCGAGTCGCCCAGGCTGATGCCAATTTCGGTATGCAGTAAGTGCTGGTAGGTATGGTGCAGGGGGCTGTTGGCGATTATCAGGGCGATGACGGCGCAAATCATCAGCAGCACACCGCTGGTGGTTTGGCGATGGATGAACTCTTCCAACGGCGTCAGTAGCCGATCGAAGGCCCTTTCCCATGGCCCGTGAAAAATCCCCTTACCAGCTGGCATGACGGGTATACCTCTCAGGCTGAGCCTGTAATGTAATAGAGATTGTTACTGTGAATATCACAGGGCCTCCAGGAACGGTCCGTCCACACACAGGCGTCGGCCGTCGGGAGTAGCACAGGCACCGCAGATGCCCACCCCACATTTGGTCAGGTAGTCGATGGCGCTGAAAATCTGCTCGGGTTTGCAGAACTCACGTTGCACCGCTATGGCGGCATGCACCATTGGCTGGGGCCCGCAGTTGTAGAACACCAGTTGCTCGCGCTCTGCGCTGGTCATGTCCTGCAGGCGCTCCCGCAGTAGCTCGGTGACCACCCCGTGGAAGCCGGCGCTGCCGTCGTCGGTCGCTACATGCACCGGGGCGATCTGGCGGCATTCGTCCAGGTAGTAGAGGCGCTCGGCGGTGCGGGCTCCGGTGAAGATTTCCGTATTGTCGAAGTCCCGTGCTAACTGGTAGACGGCGGCCAGGCCGGTACCCCCGGCTACGGCCATGATTTTCGCTCCCTCGGGGGGATCTACGGGTATGCCGTGGGGCCCGCGAACATAGGCCTCGGTGCCCTCAGGTAAATCCATCAGGGCATGAGTGAACTGGCCCACGTCAATGACCACCAGCGAGAAAGGATCATCGGTCAGGGCCGAGAAGGGTTTCTCGCCCAGCCCCGGTATCCACAGGAAGATGAACTCACCCGCCTGGATATTCAGCTTGCGATCAAAGCGCAGGATGGTGATGTCCTCGCACACCCGCTGGTTTTCCACCAGTGTCACCGGTGCAAAGCTCATATCGATGTCGTAGCGGATATGGGATTCCGCCCGGTTGGTGGTGCCGGCCAGGTCAGTGGCCAGGGTCTGGAAGTAGCTGCCTATTTCATCTGTGGTCAGGCCGATCAGTGCCGATCCGATGCCGACGACAGAGGCTCCCGCATCGAAAAAGGCGCGCACATCATCGGCGCTGCTGACGCCGCCGCAGCCGATGATAGGGCAATCAGTGACTGCAGCTATGTCGCGTACGCACTTCAGGCCTATCGGTAAAATGCCCTTGCCAGACATGCCGCCCGCGCCGTTGCTCAGTACCGCATGGCCGTGGGCCGAGGTGTATCCGGGGCCTACGGTGTTGACGGCGCACAGGCCGTCGGCACCGCCGGCAATCGCCGCCTCGGCAATTGCCGCGATGTCCGGGGTGTTGGGTGTGAGTTTAGGTATGACGGGTATGTCCACCACGGCTTTCACCGCAGCGGTGATGTCCCTTACCATGTCCGGGTCCTGCCCCATGGCCATGCCGTAGCCCTTGGCGTGCGGACAGGACAGGTTCAGCTCCAGGCCGTCCGATACCGGCGCGAGAATTTTCGCCACCTCGACAAATTCTTCGAGACTGCCGCCGAAGATTGAGGTCAACAGAAAGCGATCTTCAGGCACCTTCAATGCCTGCATCAATTCCAGGGATTTATGTGCTCCCGGATTGGTCAGGCCTACCGCGTTGACGAAGCAGCCCGGCGCGTACTGGCTGAGTACCGGTTCCCGGTAGCCGTCGCGCGGTTCCAGGCCAATGCTTTTGGTGGTAACCACGCCCACTTCAGGCATGTGGTCAAAAATGTACTGGATAATGGGTGTGGCAGTGGTGACGATGCCCGACGGCATGGTAAAGGGGCCGGACAGGGTTTTTCCGAAAAATTCTGTGTTCAAGGTAGCGGGCTCACGCGTGCAATGGATGAACGGGTCAAGAGACGCGCAAGTATACTGGTTTGCCGGGGTTTAGACGACCGTGTGCCAGTAGTTGTCGACCCGCGCCTGCATGTTGTCGGTCAGTGCGGTGTTTTTCCGAGTGGCACGGGTGGGAAAAGCGCCCCTGCAGAGGCGCTGGCCCGATCGGTGCTAGCCTTCAGTCAGGTCTTTAACATTTTCACTGGCGCCATTGCTCTTGCAGGAATCAATGCCATTAGTGCAGCCGGAATCAGATTCGTACATCTGGCTCTGGCCAATGACCTGGTGGTTCTTGGCTTTGAGTACAAAGTAAGCCTTACCGTTGGTAGATTCTTTACACTCGTACTGTCCGTCCTCCGCACAGTTATTCTGCACGGAGGCGATGCCGTTCATGGCTGCCGACTTTGAGCTGTACATTTCGCTCTTGAGAATGTTCTGGCCATTGGCAGCCAGCAGGTTGAAAAAGAATTCGCCGTTTTTGGCTAATTTGAGTTCGAAGCATCCAGCCATAGTCTTGTACCTTTTTAATTATCACAATTATATTCAAATCGCCGGGCTTGCCGGTCTTTTACCATAATAGCGCGGAAGGGCGTGCTTGCCAGTATTCTGTGTAAGAAATTTTCAGGTGCCACAGAAGGTCTGTTGTACCACCTGTGTGGGTTCCGGTGGGGTGGCGTAGGGGGCAAGTTCTGGCCGGTAGCTGTAGGGTTGTGTGATGGCGTCTACCAGTTGATGGAATGGCGTGAAATCCCCCCGCGTGGTCGCAGCATCGAGGGCAGCTTGCACCAGGTGATTGCGTGGGATAATGATTGGATTGGCGCTATACATGGCAGCCTGCCGCTCGCCGGGGGACGTGGTTTCCTGTGCCAGGCGTTGCTTCCAGCGCTCCAGCCAGGGCTGCATAGCCTCGGGCATTTCGAATAGGTCGCCGACGCCGCCCCCGTCTGCGTCGGGTTGATTTACCAGGTCGGCCAGTCGCCGGAAGGTGAGGGTGAAATCCAGCTTGTGTTCCTCCATCAGTTCCATCAGGTCTTCCACCAGCGCTGTGTCCTCGGGGCCAATCTCCGCCATGCCGAGTTTGCGCGCCATGCCTCGCGTGTGGGCATCAAGGAACTGCTGGGGGAAGGCGTCGATGGCCCCCTGTGCCAGGGCAAGTGCCTCGTCCTTGTCTTCAACCAGTAGCGGGAGTAGTGACTGTGCCAGGCAAGACAGGTTCCAGTGGGCGATGGCGGGCTGGTTGCGGTAGGCGTAGCGCCCCTGCTGGTCGATGGAGCTGTACACCTGGTTGGCCTTGAAGTGATCCATAAAGGCGCAGGGGCCATAGTCAATGGTTTCGCCACACAGCAGCATGTTGTCGGTGTTCATTACCCCATGGATAAAGCCCAGCAGTTGCCATTTGGCGACCAGCTCGGCCTGCCTGGCAATGACCGCTTTGAGCATGGCCAGCGTCGGCTTGTCGCTGTCCTGTGCCTCGGGGTAGTGGCGTTCTATCACGTGCTCAGCGAGGGCTTGCAGGGCTTCGATATCCTGTTTGGCGGCAAAAAACTGCACGGTGCCTATGCGAATATGGCTACTGGCCACCCGGGCCAGCACAGCGCCGGGTAAAAACTCTTCCCGTTGCACGGGTTCGCCGCTGGTCACCGCGCCCAGTGCTCGCGTGGTAGGCACACCCAGGTGATACATGGCCTCGCTGACAATGTACTCGCGCAGTACCGGGCCCAGGGGCGAGCGGCCATCGCCGCCGCGGGAGTAGGGGGTAGGGCCAGAACCTTTCAATTGCCAGTCATAGCGATTGCCGTTGGCTGCCAGCAATTCGCCCAGCAGCACGGCGCGACCGTCTCCCAGTTGCGGGTTGTAGCCACCGAACTGGTGTCCGGCGTAGACAGTGGCGATGGGATCTGCGCCAGCGGGCAGGCTGTTGCCCGCGATTACCTGGGTGCCCTCGCTGGATGCCAGCCATGCGGGATCAAGGCCCAACTCCAGGGCGAGCTGTTGATTGACTCTAATGGCCCCCGGCTCGGCCACGGGCACTGGCGCCAGCCGGGTATAAAACCTGTCGGGCAGTCGCGCGTAGCTGTTGTCGAAAGATGGATGGCTCATTCGCCGATCTCCCCGGTGCTGGCTGTATTGGCTATAGTAATGTGGTTGATACGTGTTGCTCCGCCGAATGGGTCAGGCTAGATCATGCCCGACAGGGAATATACTATCCAGCGTGGCACATTAGAACATTAGAACGTTAGTACATCGGTTTATTGACTGCAGGGCTCTGCAGTGGCTTGATATCAACGCACTTAATTACCCGGAACAAGAGGAATGCACTATGGCACAAGCGGCGGCACCAGCCTGGGACACCCTGATACAAAATGCCCTGGTCTTCGACGGCAGTGGCGCACCGCCCGAGCAGGTAGATATCGCTATCCGGGCAGGTCGTATTGCGGCGCGTGGCGCGCAGCTGCCTGCCAGTGAAGCCGCTAGTGTGATTGACGGGACAGGCAAGTGGTTAATGCCCGGCTTGCTGGACATTCACACGCACCTGGACCTTGAAGTCGACCTGGAACCGGGACTGCCGGAAGTGGTCAGGCACGGTACCACTACGGTGTTGGTCGGCAATTGCAGCCTGGGGACCTGTTTCGGTCGCCAGGATGTCGGGGATCAGAACCCTATCGTCGATTGCTTTACCCGGGTGGAGAATATTCCAAAATCCATCCTGAACAAATGTGTCGAGGCTGTGCAATGGGATAACACCGGGGATTACCTGGATCATTTTGCAGAGATTCCCCTGGGGCCCAATGTCGGGGCCTTCATTCCTCATTCCATGCTCAGAGTGGAGGCCATGGGCCTTGAGAACAGTATCAGCCGGAAGCCGACAGAAGGTGAGCTGGTGCGCATGGAGCAGTTGCTGGAAGAGGGGATGGCGCAGGGCTACCTGGGCATGAGTACCGACGGCCTGCCGTTTCACTACCTGGCCAACGCGCCCCACACGGACAAGCGTATACCCACCCAGTTCGCCAGCTTTGGCGAAATGAAGCGCTTGCTGAAGGTGCTGCGCAAACATGACAGGGTGTGGCAAACCACGCCCATCATCGAAAATCGCGCCAAGGCCTTCCTCTATTTCCTGCTGACCAGCGGCCGACTGTTCGGCAAGACATTGAAAACCTCTGCCTTGTCGGTGATTGAATTTGTGCTGATGCCTGAGGCGCACAAGGGCTTTCTTGGTTTTGCCAAACTGGTGAATAGCCGTCTGCTGCAGGGCAATATCCATTTCCAGGCGCTGGGAACCAACTTTCGAATCTGGTCCGACGGCATAGTCTCGCCCTTGTATGAAGAGTTGGATACAACCTGCGAACTGATTGCCAAGGAATACGATGACGTCGAAGGGCGCATGGCGCTGCTTAACGATCCGGAATTTGTGCAGCGCTTTCGCCGTGACTGGCATCACGGTCGTCGCGGTCGCAACCTGGCGCACCTGAGAACAAAGCTGGGGATGCCGGACAATATCGTGATACGTGACCTGCAGCTAATGATCTTCGACGGCGCACCCGTGGCCGAGTGGGACGGTGAAAGCATGCAGGCGGTTTACGACCGCCTGGCGCGTTTCCAGGCTGGCGTGCAGGACGCTGCCCGCACGGACGCGGAACGTGAGGCCTTCGAGAAATTCCCGCGCCCGATACGCGATGATGCGGACTTTATGCTGCACATGATGCGC
>CBDTVJ010000053.1:0-13693 GCA_965363655.1 uncultured Halieaceae bacterium
CGCGCGGAGGAAGCCTGCGGCTGCGAAGCCAAAAGCAGCCAGTGCGAAAAGGTCTTCCGCAGCGAAAAAGACCACCGCTCCTAAAAAGGCCGCTAGCCCACGAAAGGCCGCTAGCCCAAGAAAGGCCACTAGCCCAAGAAAGGTCACTAGCTCAAAGAAGGCCGCTGGCTCAAAGAAGGCCATTGGCCCAGGAAAAACCAGCGTTGCCCGGAAGACTCCAGCCGGGAAAGCAGCTGAGCAGCCCCTGATGAAGGCGCTGCGGGCCGAACATCGTCATATGTCGACGGTCATGCAACTGTTCGCCGAGCAGCTCAAGTCTATTGAGGCTGGCGATCTGGTGGATACCCACGTGGTGTATGAAGTCATGGATTATATGGTGACCTGGCCCGATCGCTTCCACCATCCCCGAGAGGACCTGATCTATGGTCGGGTGGCAGAAGTCGATGCAAAGGCCGCTGACCAGGTGGACACCCTGCAGCGCGACCATGACCATACCGCGAAACTCGGCAGTGGTGTGTTGCAGGACATTCGCCGCTGGCGTGAAGGGGAGGTGTCCGGTGCTGTTGTGGTCAAGAGCGGCCGCGCCTATATCGACCATATTTACGAGCATATGAACCTGGAGGAGAAGCTGGTCTTCCCCCATATTGAAGCGGTGCTCACGATCCAGGACTGGCGAGAGCTGGCTGAGGACGATGCGTTAGAGGCCGTGGCGAACCCGGTGTTCGGCCCCAGGGTACAGCGCGAGTTTCGCAATATGACACGCAAGTTGCGCCGTAACGTGCGTCGCAGTGTTGAACGCGGTGCCATGGCCGAATGGATAGGCATTGAGGCCCTGATGGAGTCACTGGAAGTGGTTTCGATAGCCTATGAGTCAGCGCGGAACACCACCGGCGATCATCTGCGGTCTGCGGTGCAGGATTCATTGGAAATGTTTCGTGAATCTCCCCTTTCGGCCCCCATGCGCTGTGCCGCCAACAACGCCAGGGTGACTTTCAGGATACTGGGGGAAGTGGCCGAAATTTCCAGGGAAACCCTGGGCGATCTCGGCCGTGTCAACCAGGAACGTAAGGATCGGGTTCGGCTGATGGATCGGGCGCCATCTCGCCGCTGAGCAGAGGCTCCTCGCGAAATTGCAGCCTGGCCAGTCGGCTATAAAGCTCGCAGTCGCGTAGCAGTTCGGAGTGGGTACCAGTGGCGATCAGCTGGCCCTGGTCCAGCACTGCTATCCTGTCCGCGTGCAAAATAGTGGACAGGCGGTGGGCAATGATAACGGTGGTGCGATTCTTCATCAGCTCCTGCAGTGCCAGCTGCACCTGGTGTTCACTTTCGGTATCCAGCGCACTGGTCGCCTCATCCAATAACAATATTTTCGGGTCGTTGAGTATCGCCCTGGCCAGGGCGATACGCTGACGCTGTCCCCCGGACAGGCGTACGCCCTGTTCCCCAAGATGGCTTTTATACCCTTCAGGCAGGGCGAGAATAAACTCGTCCGCATGGGCCGCTCTGGCTGCCGCCGCTATTTCTTCGTCGTTGGCATCCAGTTTGCCGTAGGCAATGTTGTAGCGCACATCGCCGGTAAACAGTGCCGGTTGTTGTGGCACCAGTGCGATATTCTCACGCAACTGCTGTAAGCCCAGCTCGCGGATATCCCTGCCATCAAGCAGCACACGGCCCTGCTGTGGGTCGTAAAAGCGCTGCAACAATTCGAATACAGTGGATTTGCCAGCCCCGGAGGGGCCCACCAGGGCCAGGCTTTTTCCCGCTTCGATGGGCAGGGTGAAGTCACGCAGCGCGGTCTGGTTCAGGCGCGTGGGGTAGGAGAATGTGACGCCATCCATGCGCAGTTCAGGTTGTTCGCTGCTGGTAACAGTACCCTGCACTTCGGGATCGTCGATAAGGCTGTGTGTATCAATCAGGTCGACCAGTCGCTCCGCTGCCCCGGCAGCCCGCTGCAGTTCACCCCACACCTCTGAAATAGTGGCGAACCCGCTGCCGACCATGATGGCGTAGAACACGAATGCACCCAGCTCACCACCGGTCATGCGGCCGTTGATAACGTCCTGCCCGCCCTCCCACAGCATGCCGGACATGCCGACAAACAACAGTAAAATGGCGCCACAGATGAGCAGGGAGCGCTGCCATATCCTGCGTTTGGCGATGGCGAAGGCCTGCTCTACTTCACGCTCGAAGGCGTCCGCCTCGAATTGCTCCCGGGTGTAACTCTGCACCACGCGTATATGCTGGATCACTTCCCCGGCGTAGCTGCCGACGCTGGCGATACTGTCCTGGCTCTCGTTGGAAAGACGCCTGACCCGGCGGCCGAAAACCAGGATGGGCAGTAGTATCAGTGGCACACCCAGGGCGATGATCATGCTGAGTTTCAGGTTGGTGATAAACATCATCACCAATGCCCCGGTGGTAGTCAGGCTGCTGCGCAGTGCCATGCTGAAGGAGGAGCCGATAATGGTTTGTAACAGGGTGGTGTCGGTGGTGAGTCGTGACATGATTTCGCCACTGCGATTGGTTTCAAAAAACCCAGGGTGCAGGCGCACGATGTTGTCGAACACGGCTTTGCGAATGTCGGCGCTGATTCTTTCGCCCAGCCAGGACACCAGGTAGAAGCGCACAAAAGTGCCCACCGCAATCGCCGCGGTGATGCTGATCAATAGCACAATAGCGCTTTTCAGGTCGGCGCTGGTGCCGCCACCGAAGCCCTGGTCGATCAGTACCTGCAGACCTCGACCGAGGGATAGCGTGGCCCCGGCGGTAAAAAGCAGTGCCACACTGGCACCCACCAGACGCAGTTTGTATTGGCCCAGCAGAACTATAACCGGACGTAAGGAGCCCAGCCCCTTTGACGAGCGAGAGGCCATCAGGACAGAGCCAGGTGGCGAGGGTACAGACCAGAAAAGAAACTGCAGGTAGATGCGAGCGGATCAATAGATTTGACTACAGGGGGGTTCATGCATTGGGCTCGTGGCGATGACGGTGGTTCGTGCTAGTGTAATTGTTCAGCGATGCTAATGGTATCAAGTGAATCAGGGTTCGGGAGAAGAGGTACATGGGAGACAGGTTCAAGGACAAGGTGGTAATCGTAACCGGCGGTAGTCGCGGTCTTGGCAGGGCTATGTCCCTGGGCTTTGCCGCCGAAGGTGCGAAGGTGGTTGTCGCCAGTCGTAAGCTGGAGTCATGCCAGGCGACAGTTGCCGAAATAGAGGCGGCCGGAGGCAGTGCCCTGGCGCAGGCCGCGCACATGGGAAATATGGAAGACCTGGATGCGTTGATTGACGCCAGTTACCAGCATTTTGGCCGTGTCGATATTCTGGTCAACAACGCTGGCATTAATGTGGCTCTGGGCCCGCTGGCGGATATCGCCACGGCGGCCTTCGACAAAATGATGGATGTGAACCTGAAAGGACCCTGGTACCTGGCATCGCGCCTGGCGCCACGCATGGGTGAGCACGGCGGCGGCTGTGTGATCAACCTGCTGTCTGTGGCGGCAATGATTACGCCGGCATACTCAGGCATTTACGCGGCCACCAAGGCCGGCCTGAAAGCCCTGACCGAGGTGATGGCGCAGGAGTGGGCCCCCCTGAATATCCGTGTGAATGCGCTGGCTCCGGGTAGTTATCACTCCGATCTTACCGATGGCGCTATCGCCGCCCTGCCGGACTATGCCACTGGCATGGTTGAGGCGGCGTTGATTCCACGAATTGCCGAGACTGAGGAAATCCTCAATCCCGTGTTTTACCTGGCTTCAGAATCCTTTACCACGGGCATTACCCTGGTGGCTGATGGCGGCCTGATGGCCAAGCGTTAGGGGGATTCTTCCCCCGCGGAGCGTTTGATAAAGCCGCCGAGGTAGATCCCAATTTCGAACAATAACCACATTGGCAGGGCCAATAGCGATTGGGAGATAATATCCGGTGGTGTCAGCAGCATGCCGAAAATAAAGCAGCCAACGATGATATAGGGGCGCTTTTTCGCCAGCGCCTCGGGGGTTGTAATACCGGTCCAGATCAGCAGTATCGCGGCGATGGGGATTTCAAAGGCGATGCCAAAGGCGAAGAACAGCTTGAGCACGAAATTCAGGTAGCTGTTGATATCCGTCATGATGGTGATGCCATCAGGCGCCACGCCGGTAAAAAAAGCGAAGATCAGCGGGAACACTACAAAGTAAGCAAATGCTGCCCCGGCATAAAACAACAGGACACTGGATACCATCAGTGGAATTGCCAGGCGCTTTTCATGGAGGTACATCCCCGGCGCGATAAAACTCCAGGCCTGGTACAGCAGGTAGGGAATGGTGAGGAAAACGGCTGCCATCAGGGTCAGTTTGAACGGCGTCAAAAAAGGCGATGCGACCTCCGTGGCAATCATGCTGGCGCCCTCAGGCAATATGGCGCGCAGTGGTTCGGATACGTAGGCGTAGATATCGTTGGCGAAGGGAAACAGGCAGATAAACACGATCAGTAGTGCCAGTAGCGCGCGCAGCAGCTTATCGCGCAGCTCAGTCAGGTGAGCAACCAGGGGCAGGGGCTGGTCGACGGGATCCTGCTCACTCATTCCGCGTTCTTTTCCGTAGGCGACTGTTGTTGATCAGTAGAGGGGGCATCATCCACAGTGGGTGGCATTATGGTGCTCGCGGTTTGTTGCAGATCCTGCCCAATGCTTTCGGTATCCTGTTTCAGGCGCTGGCCCGTTTCGCGCAGTTCCTGCATTACCGAATCGTTGTGTAACTCCTGTTGCACTTCCTGTTTGATTTCATTGAAGCCGCGCCGAATTCTATTCAGCCACAGGCTGGCGGTGCGTATAGTGCCCGGCAAGCGTTCCGGGCCAATCACCAGCAGGCCCACCACGCCTATGACGATGAGTTCGGCAAATCCGATATCGAACATTCAACGATTACTTATCTTTGGCCGCGCTGTTGGCACCATCGTCAGGCTGCGTGCCGTCATCGGGCTGTTCTGGCTCGCCGTCTTCCGACATACTTTTGCGAAAGCCCTTCACCGCAGTGCCCAGGTCACCGCCCATGGTGCGCAGGCGCTTGGTGCCGAACAACATGATGACGATTGCCAGTATGATCAACAGCTGCCAAATACTGATTCCACCGAGTCCCATAGCTACCTACCTCCAGTTACTTCGTCCTGTTTCCAGGAACGTTAATTATCCGCTGTTTTGCGTGAGGCCTTTTCTTCCAGGCCCGAAATGCCAAAGCGATCACCCAGGCACTGTGTCACTGCACTAACTTCAATATCAAGGTGCGACAGCATCACCATGCTGTGAAACCACAAATCCGCAACTTCACTGATCACCGCGTTGCGGTCACCGCCTTCGCTGGCGTCCTTGGCCGCCAGGATGACCTCGGTGGCTTCTTCGCCAACTTTTTCGAGAATTTTATTCAAGCCCTTGTGATGCAGGCTGGCGACGTAGGATTGTTCCGGGTCGGCGCCTTTGCGGGCCGCGAGGGTGGTCGCTAATTGTTCCAGCACATCACTCATGGTTTGCTTCCGTAGATATCCTCGGGCCGTTTCATCACTTCGTCAGTGACCTGCCAGCTGCCATTCTCCAGCCTTAGGTAGAAACAGCTGCGCCGGCCGGTGTGGCAGGCGATACCGCCCAGTTGTTCGACTTTCATTAAAACAGTGTCCGCGTCGCAGTCGATACGCAATTCCTTCAGCAGCTGCACATGGCTGGATTCTTCACCCTTGCGCCACAGCGCCTGCCGCGAGCGCGACCAGTAGATAGCGCGCTGCTCCTCAATGGTCAGTTGCAGTGCCTCAGTGTTCATCCAGGCCAGCATCAGGACCTCACCGGTCTTCCAATCCTGGGCGATAGCGGGAACCAGCCCCTGCTCATTCCACTTAACCTGCTGTAGTAGCGCGCTGTGTTCAGTCATGTTCACCGTTCCGGTAAGTGCCCATTATGGCACAGGGCGCTGCGCGGGCATATGCGCTCAGCTGTCGCGCGGCCACAGCAGGAACAGGCCGGTGCCAGCCAGCAGCCAGCTGATCAGTGGTACATCGGCTAAATGTTGCACGGCTCCGGGAAAGGCTGTGATCGCCGCCGCGACGCAGGCTGTCCCGGCCAGCAGGTGGCGCCGCCGCCGCGCAACCGCCGTGACCTCTGCTTGCTCCACATTCGTTCTATGCTGTGCAGCCTGGGGAACTCGCAGGTCGAAATCCCGTCCCTGTTGCAGGCTTTCCATAACGGCTTCGGGTAACTGTGGCAGTTGCTCCAGCCAGGAGGGTGCATGACGCTGCAGGCGTTTGAATATGGATTGTGGCGAGTAGCGCTGCTGCACCCATTCCTCCAGAAAGGGCTGGGCGGTATCCCACAAGTTGAGATCAGGATAGAGCTGGCGCCCCAGGCCCTCGATATTCAACAGTGTTTTCTGCAACAGGACCAGCGATGGCTGGACTTCCATATCAAAGCGACTGGCAGTCTGGAACAGGTACACCAGCAATTGGCCAAAAGAGATTTCGCTGATGGGCCGCTCAAAAATGGGTTCACACACGGCGCGCATGGCGGATTCAAAATCCTGTACACGCGTCTGGGGCGGCACCCAGCCGCACTCCACATGCAATTGCGCCACCTCACGGTAGTCCCTGCGGAATATGCCTAGCAGGTTGCGTCCCAGGTAGTACTGATCGGCCTCGCTGAGGCTACCGACGATAGCGCAATCCACTGCTATGTAGCTTGGGTCCGCCGGGTCGCTGGCATCGACAAAAATATTGCCTGGATGCATGTCGGCGTGGAAAAAGCTGTCGCGGAACACCTGGGTAAAAAAGATTTCCACACCGCGTTCGCCCAGTAGTTTCAGGTCTGTGCCCCTGGCACGCAGGGCTTCCATGTCGGTAACCGGAATACCCGATATGCGCTCCATAGTCAGTACATTGCGGCAGCTGTAATCCCAGTGCACTTCGGGAATGTACAGCAACTTGCTGTCTTCGAAGTTGCGGCGCAACTGGCAGCCGTTGGCGGCTTCCCGACCCAGGTCCAGCTCATCAAGAATGACCAGCTCGTAATCGGAGACCACTTCCACCGGGCGCAGGCGGCGGCCGTTTGGCAAGTATTTGGCGGCCAGGCCAGCGATGGAGTAGAGTAGCGCCAGGTCCTGGCGAATGATGGGCTCGATGTCCGGGCGCACCACTTTTACCACCACCTGCTCGCCGCTGTGCAGAACGGCGGCATGTACCTGGGCCACAGAGGCAGAGGCCATGGGGGTGCTCTCAAAGCTCGCATACAGTTCGCTTACCGGTTTGCCCAGCGCCGCTTCGATAATGGCGATGGACTGCTGCTCGGGGAACGGGGGAACATCATCCTGCAGCTTGGCCAGCTCCTCGGCGATATCGTCTGGCAGCAGGTCGCGCCGGGTGGACAGCATCTGGCCAAATTTTATAAATACCGGGCCCAACTCCTCCAGCGCCCGGCGCAGCCGTACTCCCCGGGGCAGGTCTGGCGCTTGCTGCAGGCGCCAGGGTGAAAGGGCCAGGGCGTAGCGGGGTAGGGTGGGGAGCCGCTCCATGTCGATAAACTCGTCCAGCCGGTAACGACCAACGGTGCGCAATATCTTGAGAAGTCGCATGGCGCGTGACACGGCTTAACTCCGCAACTTCTGCAGGCGCTGGCGCAGGCGCTCACTGCGTGACTGCAGTCGATCCACTCGCATCTGGAGCTCCCCTACATCTGCGTAGAAATCTTCAAGCTCCAGCCGTGGTGGAGTCAGCCGGGCCTCCTCGTGAATAAATTCATCCACCTGCCGGGTCAGGCTGGCGGACGCTTGTTTGCCCCAGTCGAAAGCGTGGCGCAATACCTGCGCCAACTGGTGGCCCGCGACATCGCCCAGCGTTGCAACCAGCGGTGCTTCCCAATCCATATCCAGGCGCGAGAGAATTTTTTGCAGCTCAATCAAGGGAGCACTGTCCCCGTCGAGCTCCAGTCGGCCATTGATCAGGGTGGCTGTTGGGTCGCTGGCTGTGGCCAGCCCGGTGAAATCTGCAGCCTCTCCGGTCACGCTGGTGGTTATCGGGCCGTGGTGCGCGCCCGCCAGCCGGATGCCCTCTGCTCCCGTATGGAGGTAGACGTTCAAGGTGGGGGCGGTGCAGTGCAGGGCAAACACGCAGTCCTGTAATTGTGCCAGTTCCGCCAGGCTCTGGGGTGACAGGGCCAGGGCGCGGTTGAGGCCCGCTTCCAGCGCGGCCAGGGCCGCAGTGTGCAGGGTGGGATCGATAACACCGCTCATCTCAGGCCTTGACGCCCCGGTGGAGTGCAACGATACCCCCGGTCATATTGTGGTACTCGCATTGGCTGAAGCCGGCGTCTTCCATCATCTCGCGCATGGTGTCCTGGTCCGGATGCATACGGATCGACTCCGCCAGGTACTGGTAACTTTCACTGTCATTGGTCACCAGGCGCCCCATCAACGGCAGTACGCGAAAGGAATAGGTATCGTAGGCTTTGCTGAGCAGGGAGTTTTGCGGTTTGGAAAATTCCAGTACCAGCAGGCGCCCACCAGGCTTGAGCACACGCAGCATGGAGCGCAGTGCCAGATCCTTGTCCGTCACGTTGCGCAGCCCGAAGGCAATGGTAATACAGTCGAAGCTATCGTCGGGGAAGGGCAGGTACTGGGCGTCGGCCTGCACGAACTCGATATTGCCCAGCCGGCCCTCATCGAGCAATTTGTCCCGGCCCACCTGCAACATGGACTCATTGATGTCGGCCAGTACTACCCGCCCCCCAGGCCCAACCAGTTGTGCGAAGCGTGCCGCCAGGTCGCCGGTACCGCCGGCGATATCCAGCACGGCATTGTTCTTGCGCACGCCGCTCAGTTCGATGGTGAAGCGTTTCCATATACGGTGTATGCCGCCTGACATGAGGTCGTTCATCAGGTCATAGCGCGCTGCGACGGAATGGAATACATCGGCCACCATGCCCGCCTTGGCGTCCTTATCGACATCTTTATAGCCGAAGTGTGTCGTGTCTTTTTCGCTCATAGGACCTCCGCCCGACCATCGGGTAGCACGGTATTATAACCCGATGTGTCCGTGCGGTCAGGTTGGTCTGCACAAACGGTAGCGTTGTTGGGCGAGGCGGCTTAGCTGCCCAGTGTCAGGACCTGCACCTCAGGGTCGCGGTTGGCGCCGGCCGCTGCCAGCCGATCAAGGTAGAGCTGCCACTTGTCCTGCTGCTGCGTGCACAGTAGATGCAGGTAAGACCAGGAGTACAGGCCCGTATCGTGGCCGTCGTCGAATACCAGTTGCAGGGCGTAGTTTCCCACTGGCTTGATTGCGGTGATGCCTACTTTGATTTTTCCAGTTTGCAAGACTTCCTGTCCCGGCCCGTGGCCGAGGACTTCTGCCGAGGGGGAGTAAACGCGCAGGTACTCGCAGCTCAAGGCGTACTTTTCGCCGTTGGCGTATTCCAGCTCCAACTCCCTGGATCGGGTGTGGAGCTGGATGGCGACGGGGGTTTGTTGCTCGCTCACGATGGCCTTACAGGATGAACCTGGAAAGGTCTTCGTCAGCGCTGAGGGCCTGCAGTTGGCTATCCACAAAGTCAGCATCAACCAGCAGTGACGCTTGCTGCAGGCCGGCATCGGACGCCCCGAAAGAGGTTTCCTCCAGCAGTCGTTCCATCACCGTATGCAGGCGCCGCGCTCCGATATTCTCTGTTCTCTCGTTCACCCGCCAGGCGGTCTCGGCAATGCGGCGCAGGCCGTCCTGGCTGAATGACACCTCTACGCCCTCGGTGGCCAGCAGGGCCTGGTATTGTTCTGTGAGAGAGGCATTGGGCTCGGTCAGGATGCGCTCGAAATCTTCCGGGGTCAGGGCGGCCAGTTCGACACGAATCGGCAAGCGGCCCTGCAGCTCGGGGATCAGGTCTGAAGGCTTGGCCAGGTGAAAGGCACCCGAGGCGATAAACAGGATGTGGTCCGTCTTGATCGTGCCATGCTTGGTGCTGACCGTGGAGCCTTCTATAAGAGGCAGCAGGTCGCGCTGTACGCCTTCCCGGGAGACATCTGCCCCCGCGCCTTCCGCGCGTTTGGCGACTTTGTCCAACTCGTCCAGGAATACAATGCCGTTTTCTTCTGCTGCCGCGACAGCTTTTTGCTTCAATTCTTCCTCGTTTACCATCTTTGCCGCCTCCTCGTCACGGAGGGCTTCAAAGGCGGCTTGCACCGGCATCTTCTGGGTTTTGCGCTGTTGCCGTGACATGTTGGAGAACATGCTCTGCAGCTGGCTGGTCATTTCCTCCATACCGGGCGGTGCCATGATTTCCATGCCCGGATGGTTGGAGCTTATCTCTACTTCCACTTCCTTGTCGTCGAGGTCGCCCTCGCGCAGCTTTTTGCGCAGCAATTGGCGGGTGCTGGAAGAGGTGTCTGTTTCCGTATCGCGGGCGGGTGGCAGCAGGATATCGAGAATGCGCTCTTCAGCGGCTTCCTCGGCGCGAGCGCGCACCCGTGTCATTTCCTGTTCACGGTACATTTTGACCGCAACATCCACCAGGTCGCGCACGATAGACTCCACGTCCCGGCCTACATAACCCACCTCGGTGAACTTGGTCGCCTCGACCTTGACGAAGGGCGCGTTGGCCAGTTTGGCCAGGCGTCTGGCGATTTCGGTTTTACCCACGCCAGTGGGCCCGATCATGAGAATATTCTTGGGGGTGATTTCCGCCCGCAATTCCTCGGGCAGTTGCATGCGGCGCCAGCGATTGCGCAATGCGATCGCTACGGCACGCTTGGCTTCGTCCTGGCCAATGATGTGTTTATCAAGCTCGTGGACAATTTCGCGGGGGGTCATATTGGACATGTTGTAGCCTAAAAATCCAGTTGTTCTATGGTTCGGTTGTGGTTGGTGTAAATGCAGATATCTCCGGCGATGCCGAGACCTTTTTCTACCACAGTGCGGGCGTCCATTTCGGTGTGGTCCAGCAGGGCGCGTGCCGCTGCCTGGGCAAAGGGTCCGCCGGAGCCGATGGCAATGAGGTTGTCCTCGGGTTCAATTACGTCGCCGTTGCCGGTGATTACCAGTGAAGTGTCCTTGTCGGCTACTGCCAGCAGCGCCTCGAGCTGCCGCAGGGCGCGCTCAGTGCGCCAGGCCTTGGCCAGTTCGACGGCGGCCCGCACCAGGTTGCCCTGGTGCTTATCCAGTTGCGCTTCGAATAATTCGAACAGGGTAAATGCGTCTGCTGTGCCGCCGGCGAAGCCTGCGATTACCTGGTCCTGGTAGAGCCGCCGCACTTTACGGGCGTTGCCCTTCATCACCGTATTACCCATGGACACCTGGCCGTCGCCACCAATGACCACACTGTTACCGCGGCGTACAGAAAGTATGGTCGTACCTCGGAACTGTTCCACGCTTTATCTCCTGTGGGCTTATGCGGGTCCGTAAGGAACCTGATCTGCAAGATATGGGGTGGTCCCGGGGGAATTCAAGTCCCCGCCGGGGTTTTCACGGTCGGCTGCGTTTGAGTACCAGGGTGTCTATATCCTGGTTGGCGGTAAGGCCTCTGGCCCTGGACATGGCGGAGTGGGATTCGAAGGGCCCCAGGTAGACGCGGTTCCAACGGCCATTGTCACCACTGGTTTCTTCGATAGTGGGTTCCAGCCCCAGCAGTAACAACTCGGCGCGTCGACGGTCGGCGTCCTCCCGCTGGCGGAAAGAGCCCGCCTGCAGCACAAAGACCTCCGCTGAGGCAGTGTTGGTAGCTGGCTTGGCCACGTCCGCCGCAGGTTCCACTTCCACTTCGATCTTCTGTTCCCGCAGCCGGGTGTAGAAGTCGAAACGGGGTTTGGGGGGTGAGACTTCAGGCTGGGAAGCCTGTAGCTCTTCCTGGCCAAGCTTACCCGTGGAGGGCAGGGTGCCCAGATAGGCCAGGAAACAGAGAAATATACCGGTCATCACGCCCGCCCCGAAGAGACGCAAGCCATTGCCCGAGGAGGTGGTGGCTTTGTCCCGCGCGCGCCGCTGGGTTTGCTTCTTGCGCGTCGGGGATTTACGGGTGCGTGTTTTGCGTTTGGCAAAATCCTGGGCCACCGTTTACATAGCCTCCGGTGCAGATACGCCCAATAGATCCAGGCCATTGGCGATGACCTGCCGCACAGCCTGGCTCAGGGTGATGCGGGCATCCCGCAGGCCCTGGTCTTCAACCAGCATTTTGTGGGCGTTGTACCAGGTATGGTAATCGCCGGCCAGTTCCCGCAGGTAGGTGGCTACAGTGTGCGGCTCATTGTTGCTGGCCGCATTTGCGACGATTTCGGGGTAGCGGTCGAGGCGACGCAGCAGGCTTGTTTCAGGCTCTTCGGTGAGTTTATCCAACTGCTCCAGTGCCCGCTTCATTTGCCAGTCCCAGCCCTTTTCATCGAGTTTGCGCATGACACTGCAGGTTCGCGCATGGGCGTACTGGATATAGTAGACCGGGTTGTCGTTGCTCTGGGACACGGCGAGGTCGATGTCGAAGGTCAGTTGGGAACTGGGAGAGCGCGCCACCAGGAAATAGCGGGTTGCATCCCGCCCAACTTCATCAATCAGGTCGCGCAGTGTTAGGTAGCTCCCGGCGCGTTTCGATATCTTGACCTCTTCGCCCTCGCGCATAACGGTCACCATCTGGTGCAGCACATAGTCCGGCCAGCCAGCTGGAATGTCCTGGTCCAGGGCTTGCAGGCCTGCCCGCACGCGGGTCACCGTGCTGTGATGATCTGCGCCTTGTTCGTTGATAACCCGCTCGAAGCCGCGCTGCCATTTATTGAGATGATAGGCGACATCGGGAACGAAGTAGGTGTAACCGCCATCCCCCTTGCGCATGACCCGGTCCTTGTCATCGCCGAAGTCAGTGGTGCGCAGCCACAGCGCACCATTGTCTTCATAGCAATGACCGTTGCTGATCAGCCGTTCTACGGTGGCTTCCACCGCGCCGTCCTCGTACAGGGATGACTCCAGGAAGTACACGTCGAAATTCACGGCAAAGGCTTTCAGGTCCAGATCCTGCTCGCGCCGCAGATAGGCCACGGCAAAGTGGCGGATGTCTTCCAGGTCGTCCGCGTTGCCACAACTGGTGATGTGTTGGTCTGTTGCATCAACGGTATCGCAGGCCAGGTAAGCCTTGGCCAATTCGACTATATAGCCCCCGCGGTAGCCATCCTCGGGCCACTGGGCGTCGTCCGGCCCCAGTCCCTTGCAGCGCGCCTGTACCGACAGTGCCAGGTTATTGATCTGCGCGCCTGCGTCGTTGTAGTAAAACTCGCTGGCCACGTCCCAGCCGGTGGCTGCCAGCAGGCGGCAGATGCTGTCGCCCACCGCTGCTCCCCGTCCGTGACCGACGTGCAATGGCCCGGTGGGATTGGCGGAGACAAATTCCACCTGCACTTTGCGACCACGGCCTGCGTCGCTGGTGCCAAAAGACTGGCCCTGTTCCAGAATAGTGCGCACCACCGCCTGGTTGCTGCTTTGTGACAGGAAGAAATTTATAAACCCGGGGCCAGCGATCTCTGTGCGTGAGACTAGTGTGGAGGCGGGCAGTGCGTCGCAAATTTGCGCCGCCAGTTCCCGGGGGTTCTTGCCAGCAGCTTTGGCCAGGGTGAGCGCAATATTACTGGCCAGGTCACCGTGACTTTTGTCGCGCGTGTGATCGATCTGTATCCGGGGTGTGATAGCAGCGGGCAACAGGTCCTGTGCAACCAGCGAAT
>CBDTVJ010000054.1:0-13652 GCA_965363655.1 uncultured Halieaceae bacterium
CGACCCCCAACTTCTGGCCCAATACTACGCACTGCGCGAACAATGTTTTCGTCGAGAGCTGGAGTTGCCCGACTTCGACGGTTCTGAAGAAGAAGCCGATCGACGCGGCAGGATTCTGCTGGCCATCGAAGACGGCCGATGTATCGCCGGAGTGCGTATCTCTCCCTCCGTTGTCCTGCAAAGCCAGGTACAACAGCTGGGACTTACGAAAGATGCCTGCTGTATGTGGGAGCGCTTTGTTTTTGAACCCGCCGTCCGCTCGGTGAACCTGATTCGCGAATTCATCGGCCACCTGATCGAAGTTTCCCGGGATACGGGCTATTACCATGCCATGGTATTGAGTTCCCTGCGCAATGCCAGGTTCTACCGGCGCTGTCACTCAGCACTTGGGGTCGGCTACCAGATCCATCGGCACGTACCCCACTCCGCACAAGGCGCCTTTGCGGGGCTGGAGCATTATCTTTCCGTTTCGCAGCTGGTTGCACAGCCTATGATGGTCGCACCCATGCTGGCAGCACCTTTGCCCGCAGCTGAAATGCGAGGCTAACGCTTACAGGCATAGCCCTGTGCTGGAGCGCCCTGCATTGGGAAGACTTCACTTGCCATCCCGGGCCGGTGAATCGTCCCCACTTCCCGCATCGGGCTCTTTCCTGGAAACCGACCCCTCATTCGAATCAGCCGGGTCCTTGCCCGTATCTCCTTCCGCATCTTGCGGATTCCCCTCCTGTAACAGCTTCGACACCGTTTGTGCCAACCTGGGGTCCTGTTGGCCAGCATACGCCAACTCACCATTGGCATCCTGGGGATAGAAGTGTACGCCCGAGAGGGTGACGTAAGCCGGCTGCTCTCGCCTATGCCCCAGAAAGCCATGCAACCAGACACTGAAGAGGCCCAATCCCAATGCCGTTAACAATGTTCCACCGATCAGCACCAGGTAGTTCGGACCCATGCGCTCAGCTTGCGAGGCGGGCGGCTCGATAACCGATACCTGGGGATATTTCTCCACCTGTCGCACCTCAACCTGGACCAACCTGGCCTGGGCCTCTCGATTGAGCTCCTCCAGCCGCGCGAGATCATCCGCCAGGGCCTGGTGGGTGGCATAAATCCTGTTGAATTTCACTACGCCCGCTTTGTGATTATCGAGTTTCTGCTGCAGGTCCTGCACGGTCCGCCGGGCGGCAGCGTAGGCCTGCTCGGTTGCTCCCAGCTCCACCTGCCGGCCCTGGCTATAAGCGCCGCTTAACTCACGCTCCAGTTCCTTGATTCTTTCGGGAATAGCCCGATACTGGGCCTGCTTGTTGATGTAGTCCATGGTATAGCGCTCGGTCAACTCCATCATGCGGGCGCGCAAGGCCTGCAATTCTACCTCAAGTGCTGCAACAGCACGGGAATCGCTCCTGGGCACAACTTTTTCCCCACGCCGGATGGCCTGGCGCAAAGTCTCCAGGTTGGCCTTGGCCTTCACTTCTTCTTCTATAGCGGTATTAAGGGCCTTATTGAGCCCATCAAGCCTCGACATCACCTCATTTTCCAGGCGCTCTGCAGAGAGAATCTCATGGTCCTCTCGATATTGCTCCAAGGCGTCGCGGGCCTCTTCCAGTTTGATCGCCAGCCCGTCCAGTTCGTCCTGTACTATCTGTAAGGTCTTGCTTTTCCTTTGCGCGATATCTTCAGCACGCACCTCAAGGTAAACATTGATCCAGGTATCTACCACGATTGGCAATAATTCATCCGCGTCGCCCTGGGCGGCCATTTCCACCAGGTTCGTTTCAGGTAATGCCTCAACCAGCAGCACACCGCGCAGGTAAACGGGATCGAGTTCTACGGCGTACTGCTCCTCAAGGTCCAGCAACAGACGGTGGGTAATCTCACTGCCCAGCAAGATCGTTCTCTGTATCGCCACATTCTGCACATCCGCCTCACTGATGGCGGCATCAATAGCCCTGGGTGCACTCATCAGGACAGTGGCGCTGCTGCGATACACTACCGGCTGGAATAACGTCCATACCAGGCCCAGCATGAGGGTCACTCCAAATACCAGAGCGAACAGCCTGGCCCTACCCGACCGATGCCAGGGTTCTTCATACTGGGCATTCGGATAGGGCGCAGAGCGCGACAAATGCTCCACTCTATGGACGTCATTTTCCATGGTATGTGCCTCTTAATCCGCGTTGTGCCATGCTATACCGGTCCGACTCTGTAAGAATAGTCGCTAAAGGCTCCCAGTGCAGAGTCGGATCCACAGTGGAGCATAAGGCTAAGTGCGCGGGGCTGTGCCCACTCCACAGGACGGCTAAAACAGTCGAGACTGTGTACCATCCATATCGCCGGAGAAGAATACGCCATCGCGCCAGAAGAGAACCTCGCCCTTCTTACCCTTCTTGATAGACGTGTCTATCGCAATCACCTTGTGGTCGTGGCGGGTTTCCACCCGCTGCATCGACGTATGTCCGAACACGATATAGTCCGCATCGAGCTGATCCAGGACATGGTCAACCTGCATCTGCTTCAAATCCCTGTCACGCAGAAAGCCCCGATACCAGACAGGCCCATTTTTACCGTACAGCACCCCCAGCACCGGGTCAGCCAGCAACTCGGGTTTGGCCATGCCAATGGTGTCCCTGAACAGCGCATTGGACTCTTCCAGCGCAAGGTCAAGGTCAAGGTAGCTCTGGTGTATCCCCGCATGTACAAAGACAATGTCATTGAGCTTGATGATGGTGGATTTGCTTCTCAGCCACTGCCCCAGGACGGTATCGTCACCCAGCAGACTCTGTAAGTCTTTGCCGATGACGCGCATCGATTCAAGATACTTGGGATGTACAAAAGTGTAGTCGCCCCGTAACAACATGAACTCATGGTTGCCCAGTAAATAGTGCAGTTTGCCACCCTGTTGCTGCGCTTGCTGCTCCAGTTTGTAGAGCAGCCAAAGGGCCTCAGTAACGCCGTCTCCCTTGTCCAGTAGATCACCGGTAATTACCAGGTGACCGTCGCCAAAATTCCAGTTTTTCTGGGCATCCACAATTCCGTGAGCGAGAAGTAACTGCTCGAAGACAGCGATTTGTCCATGGATATCACTGAAGGCGGCGATTGTCCTGGCACCCTGGAAGGTGTCTACCTGATTCACCGCGTAGGTCATGGGAAAGCGGGCTGGCTGGACTACAGGATTAACTTGTAGCTTACCTTTCTTGACCCTGTACCCGGTCAGGGCCCCATCCTGCTGTACCAGGTAGGGACCGTCATCAAATTCGCGAGTGACGAAATACATCGTACGATCAATGGTGACATCCTGTATGCCATAGTCATTGTAGTGAATTTCGATATTTTTCTGCGAGATTGCATAGCCAGCAATCAGCGCGAGCACTACCAACGCAAGCAGAAACTTCTTCACTGTATCCTCCTTCGCTGATCGACACCTGATCCCTTGACAGCGACACAAAAAAACACCGGCATCATCTCGTCAGCTCAGTAGTTTGTGAGCGCGAGGAGGCCGACAACATACTTGGAATGACGCGAACGTCGCAGCGGTATATTGCACAACAAACGGGACACCAGGTCCCTGTCCTGCTCGCCAAATTTGTATTCCAGTATCAGGAGGTCCGGGTGGTTTACCGGCCTGGCTATATTAGGGCGCGAGTGATGGCGCTGTTCATACACCGTCTGCTGCGTATCGACAGTAGCGCGGATTTTTCCATCGGCGGAAATAAAATAGCGCCGGTAGTAGCGATTGATCAGCACAGGCTGCGGACTGAAATCCATCCATTGCCTGGCATGGGCAGGGACCTGTCGGCGAATATTGCGGCTGATTTCCCGCCAGGTGGAATTCTCTGTGGCGGGAGCGTTCGGGATACTGTTCTGGAACTTCCATCCCAGGTGATTGCGCTTGCATTTGAGCTCCAGCGTTCCAGCCTGGGGCAGGATGTTTTCACCATACCAGCGAAAGCGAAGCTTATTGCGCTCACTCACTCCTGAGAGATTCTCAGCGTAAGCGAAATACTCATAATTATCGTAGTAAACGTTATTGATCACCCTGTCGGGGTGGTGTTCGGAAAATGCGGCATCGCAGCTCTTCAGGTAATGGCAAATACCATCCAACTGGGCGCCTCTGGCCACGAACTTAATCTCCTGCCTCGCCTCACCTGTGGACAAGGCGGGGACAAGAGAAATATTGAGGTTAGCAGACAAAACAGGTCGCCTCGCTAAACGCTGGGCATATTATTTTGATCGATAAAAGTGACGCCTATTTTCGGATACTTGATCCGCAGCTCATCGGAAAGGCTCGACAGGTCACTGGTATGCTCGACATTCAGGAAATACGTTGCATCGATCAGGTTATCTCTTATATCGAAACGCCGCAGGTCACAGCCCGCCACATAGCCGGCGATGAATGTATTCAGCTCTTCCAGACGCCCGTTAACACTGGCTGCATCTTCGCCCTCCAGATCAAGGTCAATCGACAGATAGAGGTTCCTCATCACACCTGTCCTGCGAATCGACCTGCGCAGTGCCATGGCAATGAGAATCAAGGCACTGGCCATGATCGTAGGAACAGTCTGGGCTGCGCCCAGGCCCAGACCCATGGCGATCGCCAGGAACAGGTAGGCCAATTCTTCCGGCTCCTTGATCGGCGTGCGAAAGCGCACAATGGACAAGGCGCCAACCAGCCCCAATGACAGGGCAAGAGACGACTTAACAATGCTGATGACCAGCACTGTAGTCAGCAATATCAAGGGAAATACCGAGGAAAAGCCTTCCCGATTGGAGAGCGTAGACCCGAATACCCTGAAATGATACGACAGGACAAGGCTTAGCACGATCCCGATAAGCAGGTTAATAGCAAGCGATACGAGCGATAACGGCGCATCCGATCCGATAAATAAATCCTGAGGCATATGCTGATTCCCTTCCCAATTTCAAAAATTACATGTTTATTGATGTCACATGGCTCTCAACAATCAAGAGCACTATCCCGGTTCGACGGCAGAATATTCACAGCCCGCCATACTAATACATTGCAGCCAACATCGCCTTGGCCGCTTTATCATCGACACCGATATCGCGGCCGTCGACGACCAGCTCCGAGCCACTCTCAACGATAAAATCCGTCTCTACATTGACCAGTTGCAGCCCAGAGACAACCGAGCGCGCCGGCCCGTATTCAGGCTTCTTCTGGAACAGCGCAAGTCCGATATTCACATCCTTCATCACGACATCATCAAAGCTGGCGTTCGACTTGTCCTTGACAGCCAATCCAATATTCGCCGATTCAATCCGTAAGCTACTTGCGGAAATGGAACTGGCCTCGCCAATACTGAGACCTTTGTCGCCAATATCCCTCAGCTGCAGGTCTTCTAAAGTTACTTCACTGCCGGAAAAGTCGAGGCCATCCGCCCCGATATCCATAAAGTGTGATGCCACCACCCTACCGGTTGCAAAATCGGAATCCAGAGCATCCGAGGGTGTCCCGGAAAACACGGACTCCTCGATCAGATATTGCGAACGAATAATATTCAAGCCATCTTCAGACCTGTTCTGGCTAAAAAGGCAATTGCGAATCTCTACCGCCGATTCATAAAATGTCACCGCCCCCGTGAGGGCAAAGCCGAAGGTAACCGGTGCGGCCATTCCGTGAAATTGAACATGTTCAAGTAGCGAGGTCCCGGCGGCTCCATGCACCAGCATCCCACCCCCTTTAGCAAGCAGGGAATCGATCACTATGGGGGCATCGCTTGCACCTGTAAAGCGCAGGGGCGAACGTGAATAGATAGTTGCGCCATTGGCCAGGGTGAGCTGCACACCGCGCGGAGCTCTAATCTCATAACCCCGCGGGAGAACCATGTCTTCCTCCACCCTCCAGTGCCCTGGCTTAATCGCAATCACCTTTTTATCTTCATCGACATCGAGGAAGGCGAAGTTATGATGATTAGCAGGTCGTTTTAGCAATATACCCTGCATGACTGAAGTGTCGAGTGTGCGCGGTGCCGTGATTTCCTGGGAATAGACTTTCTGGGAACCCAGGATGCGATAGCGCAATATCGGGCTGGACAGTTCAGCTTGCGATTGGGTATCGCTGGCAGGAAGAGGAAATTCCACGATTTGGTATGCCATGGGATCAGCCGGCGCCTTCCCTGGTAGCACCAGACGCCCCCGTGGCCGTAAAACGACGCCTGAATAATCAACTGCAAGAATTTCCAGTGGCATTGACTGAATTGCACCCAGTTCGAGTTGTAGACGGTCATCTCCCCTGCTGGCCAGGTAGGCGTGCAAGCCCTGCTTGGGACTAAGGTGCGCGCGAATCAGCGCCGCGTTGCCGCTTACCACTTCCCTGGAGAAAGACCAACGGGGCCACTCGCTATGGACTATCTGAAAATCTTCTTTAAGATCAGTATCGATACGATTGAAAAGACTGTTCACATAATCAGGTGAACTGACCTCTTCCAGCGCGGCAATATAATACTCCAGAAATTCCTCGTCCTCGAAGAGAAGGGAATGGAATTCGTCCCGGGGTCTATCATTGGCAGCCCCTGAAATTGTCACCAGGGGGATAAAGTTCGCCCCTTCTATACCGATGGGTTCCAGCAGGGTGGTTAAGGGATTATAGAGAAAACGGCGATCTTTCCAATCCCGCACCATGACCTCTGTTCCCATGAGCTCGGAAACAGCGAAGAAATGGGCCCAGCGCGGTATATCAAACACCGCATTCACGGGTAGCTCCCCATCGCGAAACCTTTCCAGCAAATTGCGCGCCTGCCGCAGCTGCCCATTGAGGCCCTCGTCAACCTCTACCTTGTTGCCGCCATAATGAGTCACAGGCGCAGTCGCGAAATCGCCTATGCCACTTTCAATTTTGGGCGCATGCACCATCCCCTCTACATTGTCATAGGGCGCATAATGCAGCTCTGTGCTGTAACGAACCACCACGCCTTCGCGCCGCTTACGGTGCTCAATCATTTCCTTGGCAATCGCTTCTTCCAGCGCATACACGCCGAGATCCTGCCCATTCACGGTAACTGCAACGAAGCGATATCGAACCGTCGCTATATCGTGCTGTTCCAGCGCATTCAGGTAAACAAGCTCAGAGCCGAAGGAACGTGTCTTGGGATGCTGCAAAGAAAAGCGCCGCATGCCAAAAAGATTCTGGTCATCACTTATCTTGACCCGGAAAGACCACTTGTCCGTTTCAACGTGATCTGTCCACTCCCCCTTGAGCCTCAACTTGACCTTTATTGTCTGGTCGCGGTAGCGAATCTCAGCGGGGACATACACTTTGAGGTCGGAGGTTATCTGGTCTCGCTCCAGCGCAAGACGACGCCACTCCACCAATTTGGTGTAGTGTTTGTACTTAATATCGATTGTCAGGCGCTCTGGCTCAACGCCGATACTGGAAAGATAATTTGACACTGCGTGGGTTTCGTCAAAAAAAGATAGTACAAAGCGTTTACTGGCACCGATCACATCATCCCGTTGCAGGACGACACCCGAGGCAAAGCCCAGGAATGCAGTCAACAACAGAAGTAGGGTGAATTTCCGACGCCACAGCCACTGGGTCTGCTGCGCAAAACCCAGCAGGGGGTGGGTCTCTTCACGGTTACCCGATATTTTCATAAAACAGAATCTAGGTTCATGTGCGATTTAAAGAAAGCATAACCAGTCGCTGCAAATTTTCAGCCCCATGACAACTCCCCACCACGTGCAGGACAGCATCCCGACCATTTTACGTAGTCCCCAGTAGCCATCGCAATAATTTCTATAAAAAGTCCCCGCTTAAGGGCCTGGCATGTGACTTATCTCACACAAACCAGCAACAGCCGATTCCCAATCTGGCCAAGATGTGCAAACGGCTGACAACAGCCAACCTGCCTGTATTGGCCAATTACGCCTGCAACCCTCCGGGAATTCTGTTGATGGGTGCCACTACTTACAGTTCGCAGGAAGAACTCCCTCGTAGACGTTGCCGTGTTTATCAGAAGCGAGGACAAGCAATTCCACCCCCGAATCGATGCTTTGCCTGGCGGAGGACGGGGCCCGAATGTTAAAACCTGTGCGCGGGGAAATGAGCGTCGTATCAGTCTGTGGAATGTCCAGCGTAAGCGGATCAACGGTGTAGTACGCCACGTAATCGCTTTTGCTGTAGTCCCGCCCTTTGTGATCCTGCGGAAATATCCCGTGCACCAGGTACAGGCAAGATGGCGAGCCAGCCAGGATTGCTATCGCCCGATTGGGCATTTCGACTGCGGTTCTGAGCCTGTAGGGAACAGATTGCCAGCGCCCATCCCGTTTGACGCGCAGCGAAAGAAGAGGCTCTCCCACCGTATCCAGGCTGGTCTTGCTGGCCAGGAAAATACTTCCGTCAAGGGCTACCGCTACATTGAACTGGTTGTCTGCAGTGCGATTGCCCTGCGCCAGGACTTGAGTGCTCTGCCACTGCCCAAACGGACGATCCGCCCTGTGTTCACGGTAGTATAGCGCTTCCCTACCCTGGTCACCCCATACGACCCCGACACCGCCTTTTGTCGGGAAAGCAAGCGCGATGTCATCGTGATAAATCTCCGCGCTGATGTCCATTGCGTCCTGCCAGTTGGTAGCTGACGGATCAAGCGACCGGCGCACGAAGATTCGATTATCAAAATCGTAGGCAATCCAGAAAAAGCCCAGCTCATCACGGGTAATCATCGCCGATTTCATGGCCTGCGGCGACTGCGCACTGCCGGTCAATTCCCAGGTCAAGGGCGCAGCAAGCAATCGATAGCTTTCTGTATCATGATCAAACGCCAGCCGCACCAGGCTGAGACTGTTCGAACCAGCGATGAGGGCGACGACCAATTCGCCTTCACTCCAGACATCGGCAGTGCCAGACAGGGACGCAAGGGCAGTAGCATCAAGTGACCGTTCGCGCCGCCATTGACCTTCCCGTCTAGCCCAGACCGAATTGCCCTCGCCGTCAGGCAGCATGGCCCACCAGTTGCCATCGAAGTACCAGAGCTTCGACTGAGTATTGGACTCAGTGGGATATTCAGCATTTACCGTCAAAACAGGCAGGGGCAAGCGCTGGCTTATACTATGACGCTCCCATGCGCCTGCAGCAAACAATAAGCCTGCCGCGACTACCAGGCCAAGACTCGCTATACGTAAGCCGCGCAAATTGGCTGGAAATAACTTTACGACGAAAAGACTGAGCAAGGGCAAAGCCAGGAGAATCACCCACCACAGCACATTCCAGGGCAGGCCGTATCGGCTGAGGACAGCCACCTCCAGGAGAACAACACTGAACGCCAGTCCGAGAGCGCCCCAAACGGTCGCTTGGGCACTGCTGCGCCCTGTATCCTGGTCAACTACCGGCATCTACCTACCATTGATTTATAGGGTTCACAGCCTGGCTACGAGCCCAACAGTCGAGCCGCCCGACAAACAACGATGAACAAAAAACTCATCGAGTACTTATACACTACGTTCCCTTGCTGGAGTAGCCCACCGGGGGTCCTTAGCATTCCCTGGATACTAAAAGTGAGCAACAATCGTCGATTGTGTGAACAAAAAACGACATGCCAATACTGTAGCTTGCATCACAATACCAGTATTGCCTAAGCTACAGCAGACGGGCAAAATGGTCCGTATGATGGTTTTCTTAAACAATAATTCAACGCTTCAAGCATGCTTTTGCACGGAGCCCGTAAGATCATAGACGGAAGCGGCCATGTTTTCGTCTGATACCACCCCTCAGGCAGACAGAAATGCGCTAGCAAGCAGTGAGCGCTACCGTTTGCTTATTTTTTTTGCAGTCTTCTTTGCCACCGCTATAGCTCTCTTGCTGGCATCCAAACACCCGGTCTCAGAAGAAACCGCCAAAACAGACCAGGAGCTTATGGCAGATATCGCTTCCCAGGCAACCAACGGCTGCGCTGAGTCGAATGAATTCATATCGCTGCAGTCGGTTCCCCACCCTCCCTACGGTAGGGAGCTGGTATTCAAGACACGGCCGAGATACGTTTCAGGCTCTTCAGCGAACACGCCTGCAACATGCAAGCAGGACAGTTTTCGTAACATCGACAGCGCACAGCTATCCGTCAGGGAGCTGGCGGTTGAGCAATCAAACCTGCTTATAGCATTCCGCCCGGGGGACGCCAAATTCAATCGCAGGGCTATCCCAGCCCTGCAAGGGCTTGTCAATTCACTCGGGGCCCACGAGCGCGCCGCAGTCTATCTATGGGGTGGAAAGTTGCTCCAGTTCATCGATTTCACAAGTGACAAACAACAGCTCACTGCTGCCATCGCCAAACTCGAGAATACCCAGCCGCCTGAGCTGCCGCTGGCTCGACATGAGCTTGTTCGTGAGGCGCAGCTGATACTGAACCAAATCGCCGATGGTCAAATTTCACATCAGCAGATTGTTGGCGTACTGTCACAAAATCAGGATGCCGTTGAACCAGAACCCGAAATAAATCTAGTAAGAGTCCCCGCCGAAAAAGTCTGGACTGGAGAAATCCATCGGGGTTTCGAGAGTAGCGATGGGCAGGTCTTCCCCTGGCCAGTTCGGAGCTCCCAGGATGCCGTCATCGACCTCGTCTCGACTATCAAAGACCGGACCGCGCGGAACCATTTCAGAGTGGGCTATTGCAGCAAAGTACATACCGTGACGAGGGATGCCAGTAAACCCGAGCTTAAGGTGCAGGACGCACCCCCCTGCAACGCCCGTGACATTGCTGAGGGCCGCGTCAGGGGCAGTAAGCGCCTCGATTTACTGATGTCTTCTGAGGCACAATTTATCTATGAGGCACGTAAATCCCTGGCTGACCTGAGGATACGAAAAGCGTTCAAGCCGGCGAAAAGAGCGTTTCCCGTAAGGCTACAGCTTAATGGAGAAAGCGATTCACTAAAGGCGACCCTTAATATACGCGGTGCGGGGACACTGAGCTGTAAACGCAAGAGTTTCGGGGTGGAACTGACCGAGGGGCAGCGCGCACGACTCTTCCCCAACGCCAACATCAAACGCTTTAACCTGCTATCACTGTGTAAGGATGCAACCCTTATCAAGACCCATCTTGGGGCTTCCATTTTCAGGCATCTTGGACTCTTTCCATTACAGTTCAGGTATGTGGAAGTGATGATCAATGGCAAGTCCAATGGCATATACCTGGCCACCGAGCACCCGGTGAGTACGATTTACAGGGCAGCGCAACCTATCGCATTGCTGCGACGCGGCTACGAAGTAGAGGCTAGAGGACCCCTTGAGACTGGACCAGACGCCATCAGGGACTTTGAACAGGTCCTTGATAATTTCAAGAATGGAACTGTGCAGGAGCAGCATGAGGCGGAAGAACAGCTGGGGCTGGACAGATACCTGTTATGGCTGGCGGTAAACAGCATGCTCCTCAATGGCGACTACCTCGACGAACTCTGGCTGCTGGCAACTGCCGGTATCAGCTCCAATGGCACCCAAAGCACCAATTTTTCTGCTTTTGCCTGGGACTTCGATGCGCTGTTTACCGAGTGCCACCAGATGGGCAAGGCCGCAGTCAAGGATCCTCACGGATTACTCTATTGCGCCGAGTCTGACATCGCGAAGATTATTGTTTCGCGGCCAGAATTGTATGATCGTTACGTGAAAGCGCTGGAAGCAGCTACGCAAGCACTGGATAATGTCGCCTTCGATCGGTTTGTCGAGCGATCCCTGCAAGCAATCGAATCCTTTGCAGACAATAGGGAAATGGTAAAAATAACTTACCAGCTGGACCAGCGCTCCGAGGACGGGAAAATCCCATACTCGCTGCATGCTGAGCTACAGTCAGCCGCACAGAGCACTAAACAAGAATTCTCCCGCCGTCGGCAGGAGTTAATGGAACGCATAGATAGTTATCGTTCAAAGCAGGCGCAACTTCACTAACAATGCCGATTTGTATCGCGACAATTCGCCAAATTGAATCCTGAGAGATAATCCCATGGAAGAAGCACTACTAAACATCATTCAATCTCAAGCCATCGTATCCGGGTCCGCGCGCGAGATACTACAATCCATGCTGGTGGCCATTGTCCTGATGGGTATGATTTACCTACACTTTCGCAAGTTTGGCTCCACATCTTCGAGCCAGGAAAGTTTCGCGATGATACTGCCCTTTATCGGCCTGACAACCTTCCTTGTGATCACCGTTGTAAAATCGTCACTCGCCTTGTCTCTGGGCCTGGTGGGTGCACTTTCTATCGTGCGTTTTAGAACCCCCATAAAAGACCCCGAGGAACTGGCCTATATTTTCCTCTCCATAGCCGCTGGTATCGGTCTCGCTGCGAACCAGATAACAGTGACTTCAATTATTGTTTTCATCATTCTACTGCTGATGGCCGGCCTGAAATGGGCACGGGTCAGGCCCAACTTTGAAAACCTCTATATTACGCTGGACGTGAACGAGGTTGATGACCCGGAGGCCGCTTTGAGTAAGGCCTACAGCCTGATACAGAAGCATTGCATCCAGGTTGATGTGCGCCGCGTGGAAGTGACCAAGCAGGCCCTGCATCTGGCCCTGGAAGCCCGTGTAGACGATATCAGCTCACTGGGCTCACTGGCCAGGCAAGTGCAGGATGAGCTCGGTGAATCCAGTATGTGCTTTATTGACAATACAGATGTGCCCAACCCGTGATTCAAGCCATAAAACAAAAAGCCTCGCTTTTTCGTCGGGCACCGGTTGAGACATTCAGGGGGCTGGACCCGCGGTATGAATTAAAATATGTTCACGACCGCGCCCACTTGCTGCTGTCCGATGAAGAAATACTGGGCGTGCAGTTTCCACTGCGCAGGAGCTTTCCCAATCGCACGGTCTGCAACGTGTATTTCGACACCATTGGGCTCCGATGCTTCGCTGAAAGCCTGGCAGGCGTCAGCAGGCGTACCAAGGCCAGGATCAGGTGGTATGGCGCGGTGCAAAACGCTGTAAACCCAAAGCTTGAGGTGAAACGAAGATATAACCAAATTGGCACAAAGGAGCAATTCGCAGTCCCTACTATCAACCTTGAGGACAATAGCTGGGCGGATATACGCAGGAGTGTTCGCGGCTCGCTTCCTGCCGAGGCCCTGCGGGTCTATGATTCTTTCAGCGCTACAGTGTTGATAAACCGCTACCGTCGATCCTATTTTGAATCCCTGGATGGCAAGCTGAGACTGACGATTGACCGCGACCTGGAATTCTACGACCAGCGCCTGAGATCAAAGCCAAACCTGAACTACGACAGGGAGAAGGTCGGGCATACCATCATCGAAGTAAAATGCGCGGTGGAAAACCGCAGTCTGGCGACCAGCCTTACCAAGCGCCTGGGCCTGAGGCGAGTCAGAATGTCGAAATACTGCCTCGGAGTTGAACGTCTCGTCCGATAGATGCATCAAACAGCGCTACGAGGGCTTGTCCCAAGCAAGCTGGCAGACTCCTCAGGAAAATCGATTCTCGATCATTTGCTGTAACAACTGGAAAAAATTCGACGCCGTCCAGTAAAGTACCAACGCGGCCGGAAATGTATAGAAAAGCACAAAAAACACTCCCGCCATGCCAAACAAGGCGCCATATTGCAAATCACCTTTCACAGAACCCTTAACTCGCCGAGCATAGTAAGTCGATACCACAGTAACAAAGACCATAGCGAAAGGGAGTAGATTAAAATAGCCACCGAAG
>CBDTVJ010000055.1:0-13611 GCA_965363655.1 uncultured Halieaceae bacterium
GACTGCCGCACAATTTCCCAGGCGCTGCCCAGGATATAAATAGCAATCGCTATGGCAAAGAGGGGATCAAAGCCGGGCCATCCCTGAACCGACAGCCACAACGCTACGATGACAGTGCCATTAACCAACAGGTCGGTCCTGTAGTGCAGCGCATCAGCCTTGATCGCCATTGAACCTGTCCTGCTGACCACGTGTTTCTGAAAGGCCAATAACAACAGGGTCGCCAGTATGGAAAACAGCATAACCACCACCCCCACACCATAGGACTCAAGCGGCACCGGATTGATCATCCGACGCACTGACTCCAACAGCAGAAAACCTGCGGATCCAGTAACAAACGCAGCCTGCCCCAGACCCGCCAGCGCCTCTGCTTTGCCGTGCCCGAAGCGATGCTCTTTGTCCGCAGGCGAAATAGCGTGACGGACAGCGAGCAGGTTGACCAGCGAGGCCAACACATCGAGGGTGGAGTCGATCAGCGTGGCCAACAGGCTAACGGAATCCGAGAGGCCCCAGGCCACCAATTTCGCAATGACCAGGATCAGGGCAACAGTAACAGAGGCATAGGTAGCCAAACGCATCAGGCGAGCTGCCTCCCGGGGGGAAGCGAGGGAGGGATTTGTAGAGAATCTATTCATAGTCTGGCTAAAGGCCACAGGATCTTTGCAGTCTAACAAACCTGGCTGATATTAGCCCCGATATCCAGCCACAGCGGGCACGCTGGTCGATCAGCGATCCTATGTGTAACTTTTCCACATTTTCTCACGAAAAAGCAACTTATCTCATCTATTCAGCGGTATTACGGTTGCGCAGGACTAACCGCCTCTGCAATCCTTGAGGCTCACCAATAGTATCAGCACGTGGAACAAATGGCGTCGAACGCGATACGAAATATAACAATACTGATTTTATCCGCCGCGCTGATCGCGGGCACGATCTCCGCTGCAACCCTGGACTCGAAGCACGAGCTGACTGGGCTGGGCCTGCATGTGGAAACCGGGCGCAAGATTTACCTGGGGGGCATTTACCTGCCCAAGGGAACCTCCAGACCGCAGGACCTGATGCAACTCTCAAGCCCCATGTTGATGGAATACCGTGTGGTGGCGCGTCGCACCAGTATTCGCAGCCTCCTCGGTGGCATGCTGCTGCAAAGCGAGGTAGCGACCAGGCAGGTACCCAGTCAAGCCACAACCCTGTTTGCCGACAGGGTCTTGTCGAACGTGAAAACCAGCCTGTACGCTGGCGACTCCCTGGTGATTGAGGCAAGTATAAAGGGTGAGACATTGGCTTTCCTTAATGGCCACCAACTGGCACGCGTCCAGGATGGGGAAGTAGCCCACTACTTGTTAATGGGTTGGATCGGCGAAAATGGCCCCACCGCCCTTTTTCGCAGCGATTTGATGGCGGCGGAAATCGACCCGTCCATGCTCTCCGTTCTTGCGGCCACCCATTACCCAGCCGAGCGCGAGGCGCAGGTCGCCGCCTGGTTTGCCCCTGCGAAAGTGGAGCCCGAGCCAGCAGCGCCGCCCCCCGCAATCGGCGTTGAGGCGATCGCCCTGGCAACACAGAACCTGGCGCCAACTCAAGTGGAGCCTGTTACTGCCAGCACACAGGCCTCTGCGGGCGCTGATAAGCAAATAACGGTGGCTTCTTCAGCTGGTGGAGCCTCAGCGGCTGCCGCACTCGTTACACCTGTATTTATCCCTGAACCTGAGGGTGGCTTTGTGGGAACCTCGACTGACGGCTACACGTCGACAGCGGCAGACACGGAGAGTGTGGAGCCCGGTTCCCAGGCCCCTCCAGAGACCCTGGAAGAGATTCAATCCGCATCCTTGATGCCATTTGCCCAGGAGCCGCAGGAAGAAGACGAAATATTATCACTGGGTGTGCAGGAGTATTCCCGCCGCCTTGCAGAATTCCACGGCAGCCTCGTGTCAATGGTCTACCGGGAGATTCGCTATCCCCAGAGAGCGGTAAGGCGCAGCCTGGAGGGTAGGCTGGAACTGGATTTAACCCTGAAAAATACCGGTGAACTTGTTACCGTGATTGTGTCTCAGTCATCCGGACACAAACTGCTGGACAACGCGGCGGTGGAGGCTGCCAGGAAGGCCTTCAATTCCGGGGCACTGGGCTCGATTGATGCCGTGGCGATAGCAGAGTTCGGCAGCGATCCCAGCCGCATGGTGATACCCATACCGGTTAGTTTCAAACTGGCCGAATAGCACCTGACTGTCGCAGACCTGCCGCCCCCCTTAGAGGGGCGCAATAGTAATCAGTCGTCTGCTGGACGGCGGCTGGCGCCTTCGCTTGAACCCACCATACGCACAGTCCTCTGGCAGGTATCAAGCCACTGTACTACGGTGTCTGTTTTCAGGGCTCGAACATAGCCACGCTCGGTACGACAGGCAATACTCGTCTTGTTTGGTGTCCAATCACCCTCTTTAGGGCGTGGCTTACGAGTACTGTAATACCACAGCCCACGTCGATCCTGCATGACATACTTGGCTTCGGCTGGCAGGAAGACCTTTTTCCCTTCGATAACGGCGAAAACCTCTGGTCCTTCTTCCGGAACTCTATCCAATACTGCGGTCGGTGTTATTGTCATCATGGCTACTTTCCCCATTGAGCTTTTTTTTACTCTTGTTAGTTGCACGGGGAGAAAGACTCTTTTTTCTTGTAGTAACAGCTGCCATCCGTCACCCCGGGTCGCAACAAATCTTGCAGCGACAGTGCAGTTATAAAACGGCGTGAGGGTTCTTCTCAACAGGGAAAATGCCATATTTTAGGCCAATTATAATTATAGGCTATTTTATGGCCATTTCTTTATATTTATTTGGCGATATTTGCCATTGATGACATTTTTATGCCATTTTTTTTGGAGTTTTGGTCTGGATGACCAATAGAAAGTGCCCGAGCCAGCGTTTCCTCCGACCCGGATCAAGCCTCTAAAGGCTAATCTAGCTGGGAACCAGCTTGATATGAGGGTGATCACCCGACTGGAGTTTAAGAGGCTTTAACACCTCGACTTCCCCGCTCAACAGGGGCAGGTCCACAGCTTCGTCGACTGAACTCATCAACATGTGAAGCGCCAGGGCAGCTCGCCCCTCCTCTGAGGACAACTGCAGCGCAAACGCTGCCAGCCCACCTTCACTGATGACCCCCAGCAATACTGCATTGGCCAGGTAGTCCTTGATAATTTGGCGATTTACCTGGTCTTGCAAATACCGCTGGTAATTCTTACCTGCAAACACCCGCTTGAGGACCTCCGCATCCCCCTCCCCGGACAGGGGAGGAGTGACACCAAATGCACCATCGATCCAGCAAATTATTTCATCTAACTGCAATTCTCAAACCTCCATTCGACTTCAGGCAGCGCACTGGCCGACAGCTACTTTTTTTTGTAATTCATCCAGGTCAGGAACCTGGTAGAGCACACCCTTCAAATGAAAAGCGGCTGTCGCGTGTGGCAACGCCTGGTCCTGCGCGTCTTCAATGTCATCCGGCGATACTTTCTCAACCGCCAGGCCTTCACCGCGCACGGCAACACCCCAATACTCGCAACCCTCACCTTTCAAGCCCAGGAAGATGGCAATCAGGCCGGAGCCACGACTCTCTAGCCACGCAGAGCCGTCATCACGCCCCATATCCAGCACGGGCACTCTCACTCCACGCCACTCCACGTCTTCTGGCGGCTCCTCTGGAGCAGCCTGCAGGGTTAATATTTCAGCGAGACAAATTTGTGGTACCGCCCAGGCTTCAGTTTTTGAACAGGGTATCAGTACACACGATCGCAAGGATTCATCACTCATAGTTTACCCTTAGGAAAGTTGTAAATCGTATCCTGTCAGATCGTTGATTTGCTCGATCAATGCAGGGAAGTTAAACGGCTTGCCCATGTAAGCATTACAACCTGCTTCCTTGGCCATTGCGCGGTGCTTGGCACCAGTGCGGGAGGTCACCATGATCACCGGGAGATCACCATACCGATGGGATTTGCGAATCTCACGCAATGTTTCAATACCATCTTTAACAGGCATCTCTACATCGAGCAGGACAACATCGGGCAAGCGATGTGCTGCATTCAGCAGGTCGATGGCTACCAGGCCATTTTCCGCTGTAATAGTTTCTACACCAACGGTATCCAACTGACTGGTCGCCACCATGCGCTGGGTTCTGGAGTCATCCACAACCAGCGCCAGTAAAGTGCGGTCTTCAGCTTCAGTCACCTGGATGGGTGCCAGGCCATCGATACCGACACTCTTGACCAGCATGTTCAGATCCAGGGCTACAATTGCCTCACCATCTGAGGTCGTCGCCGCCCCGGCTAGACCAGGCACTGCGGCAAACTGGGAGCCGAGCGAACGCACCACCAGTTCCAGCGCCTCTTCCAGGTTATCAATGGCGATGGCCATGTAGCGATCGGCCGTACCCGCAATAATCACCGGTATGGAGCCTTCCCAGATACTTCTATCAGGCAAGACCTGCCCTTTACAAAGCGTAGCCAGGTAAGCCGGCTCACAGTCCGCATCAAATAGACGTAGCGTTGTGCCCTGCTCGATTGCGGCATAAAAGTCTTCGATCGCCACCTGCTCCACCGCAACCAGCCCATTGAGCGGGATTGCATAGGATTCTTCTCCCGCGGCAACCAACAGTGCGCCATTGACCGATACGTTACTGGGAATCCGCACCTCAAAAGAAGTACCCAGACCAACGGCTGACTGAATCTCGATGTCACCGCCCATTTGTTGCAACTCGGTCAGTACGATATCCATACCCACGCCGCGCCCGGAAACTTCGCTCACGGTGCTCGCTGTAGAGAAACCCTTATGAAAGATCAGTCGCATTGCCTCATCATCGCTGAGCGCATCAACGTCTACATCCATACCCTTCTGATAAGCCGATTCGCGAATAGCATCCGCGTCGATACCCTTGCCGTCATCAGAAAGGCGAACAATGTAGTCGCCACCAGCCTTGCGAACATCAATGGTGATGCGTCCACCCACCGGCTTACCCGCAGCGAGACGCTCATCGGGTACTTCAATACCGTGGTCAAGGGCGTTTCGAACCATGTGCTCCATCACCACCTGCAGCCTGGCGTAATGGTCACGATCAAGCGCACCAGTTTCGTTCAGCACGTTGAAAGTCACCACCTTACCCAGGTCAGCGCTAACGGTACGGACAATACGGCGCAGACCAGCCATCAGGCGTGATACGGGCACCACCCTGGCACCCTGTATTGCTGAGGAAATACCGGATATCACCGAGGACTGTTGCTTGAGAAGCGCCTCGATCTGGGCATTCTGGCGACTGACAACATCCACCAGGTCCCCCAGGTCCTCAACACCCTCACGCAAAATACTGGCCGCTTCCTGCAACTCTGAATACTGGTCCATCTCCAGGGCATCAAGATCAGAATTTGAACTTCCCGCCCTGGTGTTAACGTTGAGCAGCGCCCTATCCGCAATTTGCCCAATATGATTTCGTACGGATGTCAGGCGTCCCTGTAGCTCTGCCGAGGAGCGCTTGCTGCGGCTGGTATTCTGCGAAGCACGCACACCCAACTGTTGCGCCTGGCTCGCCAGATTCAACATATGATCCAGCTTTTCGGAGGTGATACGCACCGACTGCTGAGCTGCCAGTACTTTTGCACCCTCGTCCGCCAACTGCTGGTCACGCTTCTTCTCCAGCGCCGAGAGCACCGTTGAACTGGCTACATCGGTAACTTCTGTCGCAGCAGCCTCTTCAGATTCCCCGGTATCAACGTCTGCAATCACCTCACCTTGTACATCAACTGCAGCACTGGCCCGGCGGCCGACTACCGGCAGCTCGCTGACAATATCGACCCGGTTGTCCGTAATAAATTCAATACCGCGAACCACCGCATCAAGCCAGGCGTTCACCACGCGGAAATACGTCTGCTCAGCCCCTGCTTCCGGACCAGGCAAGCGCTCGAGGAGGGTTTCGTAGTTATGTACCAGGGTACCCATACGCTGCAAACCCACACCCTTCGCAATTCCTTTTATGGTGTGCAATGTCCGCGAGACTTCCGCGACTATGGATTCACTATCGATGTCCTTTTCCCATTCACCAACCAGGTTCTCCAGCTTTTCAATTTCAGCCGAGCCCTCCTCGATGAACGCATCCAGGAATTCCGCAAATATCTCACCATTACTCTGGCTGGCGCTGCTGAATTCGATTGACTTTGGTATACACCAGTCAGCGCTGGATTCGTCGATCAAATCCATAGTGCCAGCAACTGCCACGACTTCCTGCTCCGGTTCCTGCGAAGCTGAAATCTCCATCAACCCTGACTCTTCTTCCACCTGCGGCTCTTCCATCACAGGTACTTCCCGAGCTTCGAGCGGCTGATCGTCTTCGTCGCTGCTCTCGAATTCCTCGAAATCTACACCGCAGATTTCATCAACACTGCCCTGAGACTCTGACATGGAGGTAAACGCTGCGTCGATGTCGGCTACATCACCCTCATCATCTAATGTCGGCAGTTCCGCAATAAAATCGTCCTCAAACGCATCGGCAAAAATGTCTTCGCCAAATCCGGTTTCAAGGTTCGCCTCTTCAGTAAACGCTGCTTGCAGATCAATGCTCTCAAGCGGATCCTCGTCCTCGCCCAGCTTATCTTCAAACTGCAGAAAACCGTCCACCATGGCCGCATCGTCCAGCTGGGCGAAACCTTCGACTGAAGTTTCCGTGCCTAAGCTGGCTTCACTGGCTTCACTGGCTGACATGAAATCCTGCGAGAACAGGTCATTCCAGTTATCACCATTGACAGAGCCAAGTAAGCGCACATAAACAGCATCACGTTCGGTTTGCTGGAGCGATTGCAGTGGCGCTGGAAGCTCGCTACAGATCGCTGACACCGGCTCATAGCCTGCAGCGTAACATCGCTTGATAGACTCATCGTCTGAGCCAAGCATTACGTCCACCACTACAGCATTCTCGCCAAGCCCCAGACTTGCGGCCCTGGCCTGGGCATTGTGAGATATCTCTTCCATAACCGGCGTGATAACGGCGGCGACACCTGAAACCGGGCTTTGTACGGAATTCTCCAGGGCTTGGAAATCCTCGTGATAATCAATGTCATCATCTATGGAAGAGTCAAGTGACACTAGCTCTTCATTCTCTTCCAAAGTCAAATCTTCCAGATTGAGATCATCGCCAACCAGCTGCTCTGCTCCCAGCAGGAAATTGTCGAACTCATCATCGTCTTCGATTTCAGGCATGCTCGCCACATAGTCCAGCGCACTGGCGGACTCTGCAAAATCGCCGCTATCTCCCTCATCCAGCGACGGCGAATCGTTAGCCACGGCATCAAGTTCCGGGTCGGCAACCTGCATGGTTATCGGCGCCTCAGACAGACTTACTGAATACTCTACTTCGGCCTCGACCGTTGCATCGCTATTTTCATCTGCGCCCGTCGATTGCACTTCACCACCAACATCCACACCCGCATCAACAGCTTCAATGGTGTCTGCAGAATGATCAGCAAGTGGCGACTCTGCTACCTCGGCAACCGGTTCAGCGGCTACTTTCTCCACCTCATTGGCGCCGCGCGGTTTTACGCGCTTGATGGAAAGGAACTTCTCTCCTATATCATCGTCACTGGACAAACCAAGTATGTCTGTACCATCGTCAACGTTAAAGTCGGACACTGATACTTCGGCGACATTTCCTTCCAGAGAAAAGTCGAGGGCCATCACTTCCTGCTCGGAGTCTGTAGCGGACAGAGCTTCCGACTGCTCATCGGAAGCGGCATAAATGTCGCTGGTCGCGCTAGCAGAAGAGATGACGATTTCTTCGTCAACGTAGCTTGCCAGATCGTCGCCATTGGCGTTTCCGCGGGTCAGCGGTCTGGAGGCAACCTGCGCTTCAAAGGCCGACAGCCCCTCCTCTTTGTATTCATTACCGGTGACAGTAAAGAGTTTTTCTTCCGGTTCCGAGAGATCCATATCCAGAAGCCAATTCAGGCTGTCATCCTGGTTCTCCTGCTCGGCATCCACCGACTCTTCGAGTCCCGCCTTGCTCAGGTCTTTATCTGTTTGCACAATCATTCTCCCTTATCCAATTGGTGCTCAGTGCGTCCAATTAATGAGCCAGATTCTCTGCGGCGGACACACTGCCAGTCACGACAGATGAACCGATCACACCAGTGGTGGCCATTTCGCTACATGCATGAGTTAGTTGACGTATACGATCTACGTCCGGGCTACTTGAATTACTGTACGATTCCACCAAATCAGGCAAGGCACTTACGACCTCGCTCACCAGATTCTGGACAGTCTCTCCCGGCTCCACATCGCTTTCGAGTGCGCGGTCCAACATATCCTGGGCAGCCCACCCCAGTTCTCCCAGAATATTGGCGCCCACCGCCCGGCCATTACCCTTAAAGGTATGAAAGTGGCGACGAATATCGCGCAGAGTGTCATTGTTCTGCGGCTCCTGCAGCCAGGCCGAGGTCAGCTGGGCTAGCTCAGCTACGATATCCTCCGACTCCTCCACAAAAACTTCGCGAAACTCGGGTAGAATCTCCGTGTCCTGTACCTGATTCTCTACCTGCAACTCCAGCACTTCATAACCTTCCTGACCTGACTGGACTGCATGTGCTGCCTGTACTTCCTCTACAGGCTGCTCTTTCTCTACAGGCTGCTCCTCTTCTACTGCCTGTACTTCTTCCAATACCTGTACTTCTTCTACTTCCTGCGCCTCGTGCGCCTCCGGCATCTCATCAACGGCTTGTGCCTTCAGCGTAGGCTGAACCTCAGCGACCACCGCCACTTCCCGCAGGTATGCTGCTGGAGCAACCGCCGGCAGGTCTACGATCCACTTATCCAATTGCGCAGCTCGTTGTTCTGCCAGGATGAGCATGTGGGATGTATCGTCCAGCGGATCAATCAGAGACCGTTGTAAGTGCATTTCGATCTGGGCGAAAGCATCTGCGAAACAGCGGAAGGCGTCATCTTCCTGCACACTGTTTATTGCACTTGTGGCGGCCAGCCACTTGTGACATTGCTCCATCACTCTGCCTTCGCGATCCATACCTGAAAAAATCAGGGCATCGGCAATTGACTGCAGCAGTTGCAGTGATTCATCAATAGCCTCTTCTTCAGGCACAGATTCCAGTTGGTCCAGATAGCCCTTGGCCAAACTGTAGAGCAGATCGATATCAGCCTCTTCGTTGTCTGCATTCCTGATCGCCTGCCGCAGATCTTCGTGGCCCTTATCAGATTTATTGAGGTGACGCTGTAATGCCGTGGTTAATCTCAGAACGCCGGTGAAATCCTGCGGCTTTTCTTCAAGGCATTTTTCCAGACCTTTACGGCGCAAGATCTGATGCAGGTAGTTTTCAAGCAGCCCCATCTGCCTGAAGGTTGCTGTAGCAACGCTTTCACGTAACTCAAATTCCGTTCCTGAATAGGTACTACTCAAACCATGTTGCAGCTTGTGTTCAAGGTCCCGGGTAATATTAACAATACCACTGCCTATTTCGTGAGCAGCTTCCTCGACCTTCAGCGCACCGGCCTTGATGTTACTGCCGAAGAACTGACTTAGCTGCTGCTCGACTTTCTTCAGTGAATCCGCGTGCGCTAACTGACCTGCCGCTATCAGGCGACATTCAGCCGCTTCAATGGCCTCCAGAACGCTTTTGTCCTGTGCTTCAGGGTCCTGTGTAGCAATCCTTCCAAGATCATTGACGCTCAGAAAATCAACCGCCTTATTCAAATGATCCAGGGCTCCGGTGATGGCTGTCACCAATGCATCACTGTGCACCAGGCCGAGATTTGCATCGGCGATAGTATTGTCATTTATCCCGAAAACATCCCGGATACCTGCAATATGCACTGGCTTGGATTTGCAGGTCGCTATGTAGTAGAGCATTTGCTGCAGATAGCCGTCGTAGTCGACCGAACTATCTATCTTGCTACCATTTTCACGCGCGTATTTGATAAGAAAAGCGCCTGATTTGAATATCTGCGCGATGCAATCATCGGGAGTAATCAGTCCGCCAGCTATACCCTCACACACGCCGATCATTACAAACCAGAAACGCTCTGCTTCCGTGCCTGCAAAGAGCAGCTGCATTTTTCTGGAAATACGCGCTACAGTCACCATGCTCTCGCTGACCTTACGCTTTCTCAAGCCCTGCTTGGCCATTTCCAGATATAGGGCAAGCATGACATTTGCACGCTTCCTGATCTCTTCGTCATCGGCCGGTGCAGCATCCGCTGTGATACCAGTAGCGGGCTCTATTTCCATATGAAAGAAGAAGGCAGAAGGCCGCGGGCGCTCTCCAACCCAGCGCCGCAGGTCATTGACATACTTGCCAAGACCTCGCCCGGTATCCACTCGAATATTCTCGGTGTGCTCAAGATATGCAGGGATCACCTTGAGCGCCTGCATCAGACCGCCCATCGCCAACTTACGGCGCTCGCCGGCGACCTTGTCCTTGTACACGAAGTTGAGAGTGCGCTCCATTTCAAGGGTAAGCATCTCAGCCTTGGTCATGCCCAGCGCGCGTAGCGTCGAGGTGATCTGGTGCACCGCCCACATACAACGCAGCAGCGCCTGCTTCTGGCTCGGGTCATTTCCATACTCGACCAGGGCCGACTCGGCATTATCAGCCTGCGTATTCATCAAGCCAATTACCCACTTGAGAGATACGATGTCAGGTTTCTTAATCACTTGCTCAACCTCCAGTTTTCTTGTAAGCACACACACCAGGCCATTCCAGCCGGCGCACATTCTTATTTATCCAACACACGTCTTCCCCTGCGCCCAGTATCAGCAAGCCACCAACACGCAGCCGATCTACCAACTGATCTATGATCCAGCGCTGTCTCTCACGCTCGAAGTAGATTAAGACGTTTTGGCAAAAAATAATGTTGAAGTCCGCGAAGGGCGCGCTATCAACATGCAGCAGGTTACTGTGGAAAAAGTGCGTCCGTATCAATACCGAATCGGCCACCTTGCACCTCTCTCCCAGTTTTTGCTCCATGTAGTTATCGCGATAGTTATCAGGTATGGTCTTCATCGCCCGTTCCTGATAAACCCCCTGCTGTGCTGTATTGATGGCATTGAAACTAACGTCGGTACCAATACCGTGCCATTCGATCCAGGATTGGTACTGTGAAAGCACACTATCAACCACCATTCCCATGGAATAGAGCTCCTGACCGCTGGAGCAACCCGCACTCCAGAACGAAAGCTCGCTGGGTGCTGGACCTTCACGCATCAAACAGTCCACATAATCGCCCAGACAATCGTAGGCTTCAGGCTGCCGGAAGAAACGAGTTTCCTTGACAGTAAGAAGGTCGATCAGCGCGAGCCATTCCGCTCTGGCGTTAATGCTGTCGTCAAACGCAGCCAGATAATTCTCAATGTCACCTTCTCCGAGGTACTGCATCCGCTGTTGGATGCAGCCCGCGATAACATTGTTCGAACTACCCACCTGGATTCCTACATGAGTGCGCAAACGGTCCATCAGCATATCCAGTTGCTCACTCCTGAGGTCAGGCACGCGTTTGATGGCAGCTAGACTCATACTGAGGCCCTGACCTCTGCAGTTTCTTCCAGGGCCTTCATCTCGCTCTCGTCGTAGACCTTCTTCGCGCTCTTGACAGTCGTCATTTTTTCGATTGAAGAAAGGCTAATCTCAGCATTGTTTTCATCATCAATCTTGAACTGACTGAGATTTTTCGCCACATCGCGCATGGAGTCCTGCAAGCTGCTTACACCAACCTGTGTGGATTCACTGTACTCGCTGATATCCAGGTTACGCTCGCGTATTTCGTCCATTGAACTATTCATATGGCGCGCTGTAGTGGCCGACTGGCCAGCAGCGTCATCCACTGATGTAATGATCGATGTAATCGCAGACGAGCCCGCGTTGATTTCCTCCAGGGAGGTATCCAGGCGATCGATATATTCCAGAATGGTTACAACTGTGCCCACCGTGGTTTCCATACTGGACAGGTTATCGGCGGACAGGTTCTGCAGCATCCGCACCTCGGAAATAATCTTACGACCCTCTTCCTCGGCTTCGCGCAGCAAGTCACCGATCGCCTCAGCAATACCCAGGAATGGACGACCGTGTTCACCGGCTTTTTCCGCCTCAATACGGGTATTGATCGCAACAACTGATATCTTGGTGTTGAGAGCCTGAATGTACTCAGCAGCAGATGTTACAGACTGAATCAATTCGCCCTGACGCTTAGCTGATTTGGACGTGTCCTGCACAGCTTCACGCACGTCAGCAGATGCCTTGGACATGTCCTTGGTCAGTTCATAGCCCTGTGCAACTCGCTGGCGGTTACGCTCTGATGTGCGGGCCGCTTCGGCGGTCGAAGTTTTGATCTCCTCACTGGTACGCACCATTTCGGTAGTCGCCGTAGTTGACTCAACAACTGAACGTGTAAGTTCACGACCTTTTTCTACCTGACCCTGGGCGGTAGCACCAATCTTGGTAATGCCATCGGAGGATATTTTGAAAGGTGTTTTAATGTTGCGAATAAGCTCGCGTTGACGCTCAGTCGAAGCATTAATTTCCATAGCGATGTCACGGGTCACCGAGTTACTTTCAGGCACTTGCACTGTCAGGTCACCTTCGGCAATCTTAACCAGTGCACCGTTAATTTCTGCAACACCCTGCTCGGTGTAAACAACCCGACGACGCTGCTGGCGATACAGGACAACAAGCAGGCCTACCGCCAGCACACCTGGAGCACCAAACAGTGCCATCAAAGTGCCGCGGTCAGCAAATCTCGCTACTGTCAGCTTTTCGATCGCTGGCACCAGCGCGGACACGGCGTCAGACAAAGCGTCCGAATCCCGGACAATCGCTTCGCGAGCGAGCGCGGCTTCGCGCAGCTCACCGGATGCTCCGGCAATCTGCTCGATAGAAGTTGATACCACCGCAAATAAGGAAGACGCATTTTTGACAGAATCGATGGCGTCCTGATCTGTCATTTTTTCAACGCCCATGATCCGACTACCATTATTCAGTGCATCTACAATACGCACGAAGTCAGCAGCGTCGCTACGGAACTCGTCGGCTGCAGCCTGGTTGTCAGCGCCACCGGCGAGAATCTTCTCGATATTTCGAGCGATGCGCTCAGTCAGCCACAGTGTTTTCTGTGCTGCGACTATAGTTTCTGAAGACACCCGTTCATCTCTGAGGATGTCAACAACAGTAGCAAAGTCACCCTGTACAGGCTTGATGTTCTGCTCAAGTTCTGTCGATACCGAGTGCAGGAACGCTATCCGCCCGCCCGCGTCGATCAAGGTGCGCATGGACTCAGCAACAGGTGCCCACTGTTCCTCGATACGCTTGACTTCCGCGCTGAAACCAATCGACTTGATTTGCCCCAGTTCCACCGTAAAACTACCCAGGTTTTTGTTGAGGTCGCTGAAGGTAGACTCTTCACCATGCACAGTTGCCCGAGCATCGGCTGTCACCTCTTGCGAAAGCAAGCGCAGGTTATCCGCAGCAAGGCGATATTCACCTTCCTGGCCGGCTTCCTGCTGTATCATGTAAAAGGTGTACGCGACACCACCCAGGCATCCTAGAATTCCCAGGGTCATTACGATCACCCAGAAACT
>CBDTVJ010000056.1:0-13605 GCA_965363655.1 uncultured Halieaceae bacterium
TGCGGAGTTCCAGCAAAGGTTGGGCGAAGTCTCCGGTATGCAAGTATTCTCTTTTGGCACCCCACCACTGCCTGGATCGGATGCCGGCCTGCCCGTCAGCTTCGTGGTTGCCTCTACTTCAGACTATGGCAATGTCATGCAGGTAGGAGAAGAACTGGTAAACGCGGCGCGGGCGTCAGGCCTGTTCATATTCCTCAACCAGACACTGGAATTCGACCGGCCGGAGGTCGGGGTCAATATCGACAGGGAGCGAGCCGCACGCCTGGGTATCTCCATGCGGGATATCGGGGAAACCCTGTCCGTCATGCTGGGAGAAGCAGAGGTCAACCGTTTCAATCTGCAGGGGCGCTCCTATAAAGTCATCGCGCAGGCGGGGCAGGGTTTTCGCCTGACCAAAGAGGAACTGCAGAAATACTACCTGCGAACATCCAGTAACGAATTGGTACCCATGTCGGCGGTTATCTCGCTGGATTCAAACGTAGAACCCAACTCCCTGACGCAGTACCAACAACTGAACAGCACCACCATACAGGGCATTATGATGCCGCCCAACAGCCTTGGCACCGGCCTGGATTTCCTGCGCGACACCTTACAGGAGATCGCACCCAAGGGCTTCAAGGCAGGCTACACCGGGGCGTCACACCGCTTCATGCAGGAGACAGCTTCCTTCCCCATTTTGTTCGCGCTGTCCATTGTGCTTATTTTTCTGGTGCTGGCGGCCCAGTTCAACAGCTTTCGTGATCCCTTCGTAGTACTACTCGCCGTGCCCCTGTCTATTTTTGGCGCGGTAGTACCCCTCGCACTGGGCTTTGCCACCCTGAATATCTACACCCAGATCGGCCTGCTTACCCTGATAGGGCTGATCAGCAAGCACGGCATTCTGATCGTAGAATTCTCCAACAAATTAGTGCTACAGGGTATGGCGCGGCGCGATGCCGTATTGCAGGCGGCATCCCTGCGCCTGCGCCCTATACTGATGACCACCTTCGCCACCGTGCTGGGCGTGTGGCCCCTGGTCATCGCCAGCGGCCCCGGCGCCAACAGTCGCTTCAGTATTGGCCTGATGATCGCCGCGGGCATGCTGGTAGGCACCTTGTTTACCCTGTTCGTTATTCCGACCTTCTACCTGCCATTCAGCAAGCGGGGCAAGCAGCGCATTGCTGCGGATATCCTCCAGCCGCCCTACCCCACCCGGGAGTTGGATACCTGATCCAGGCCCTGCTTTATGAGGTCGGGTCGACGCAGCAAACAGCTGGATTTACAGCAACCAGTCCACAAGATTTTCTATCAGCGCCGCCCCTGCCCAGGTCAGCGGCGGGATAATCAGGTAAAAGAGCAGTCGCGTAACGTTGCTGCTATCGAAGGGCCAGCTTGAAACCTCTGCTATCTCGCGCCGATAATTGAGCAAGGGCGCCAACTCTTCCAGAATCGCCGGCTCAGGACACGTTGCGCTCTCCGCTTGCAGGCAATTTTCAATACGCTCATTGACACTGGCCATTTGCGCCTCCTTCATCGCCGCCAAACGTCGGTGAATTGGCCATACGGGAACAATAAAGATTGTCATCAGCGGCACCAGTGTGGCGATAGCGCCAGGTAGACTCTCCATCAGGTTCACGCCACTTTCAATCCCGATCAGCGGAAACAAGGCAAGAGCGCCAATAATAGCCAGGCTGGCAGTGATGGATACGCGCGCAAACGGTAACAGCTTGCGGTTATTGAGTAGTGTCACCCTCACGTGATGCGCACCGAGGCGGGCGAATACCAGCGCCTGCTGCACCAGCATGCTAATCACTACAGTCATTATTATCCACACCAGCAGCGCACCGAAAGTACTCATAAATCCTTCGCGACTCACCAGCATTTCGATAACCGTCGCCAATGGGGAACCTCGCACGAAACTCATGTGAATAAACCCGCACAAGGCACCAGCGCCCAGTTGCAACCACATGGTACGGCGACTGGTCGAGTCCAGCCTGGCCTGCGACTGGGCGAAGGCTGCATCATCAAGGTCCAGCAGTGGCCGTAGTGCAAGCAAGGCCTCCTGCGATTTGGTGGTGATATAGCTGAAGATAGTGATAATGTAGGCGATGATAAGGCTATAAAACAGCGCCGGGGTGCTTTTATCGCCTGTTCCTGTGACACCCAGGTGAAAAAAAGGCAGGAGCAGGCAAAGCAGTAAAATTCCAGTGAGCAACCTGCCGTAGGAGCAGGGTAAAATAAGCTTCAGCAACCATATCCTGTGCATTGGCAGGTAAAACCTCAAGCGAGTACATTTTTAATAGTATAAAGAGAAAACTGAACGGGCTCGCACTTTTAGTACATTATCAAACAGACAGGAGCTACGGATGAGCAAAGCAATTACGGTACCTAAGTAGCTACTGTTCGCGACCGTTTTTTACCTGGTTTTGCTTTGGCCTTGGCTTTTGTTTTGGCTTTTTTTGGGGCTTTTGTTTTTGTGCTGGCTTTCGTTTTAACTTTTGCCCTGGCTTTTACTTTCGGCTTGGGTTTTGTCTTAGCCCGCGCCTTTACCTGCACCTTGCGTTTCTGCCCCGCTTTAGATTTGCTGGACGCAGCACGTTGGGGCCGTGTCTTACCCCTGCTCTTCGCTGTTGCCAGACCCGCCACTTCCTCCAGTTCCACCAAGGCTTCTTCAAGGTAATCAATCATACGCTGAATTTCCGGCAGCGAGCGCCTACAGGCCACGATACCAAAGTCCAGGCTCCTGGCGTAGCTGACCATGGTAATATTCATGGCAAAGCCATCGACCACAATTGAGGCTGGATAGATGCCATCGAGGCGCGCACCGTTCCAGTACAGTTGCTCACGGGGTCCCGGCACATTGGAAATCACCGTACTGAAGGCGGGATACTGCGCGGCGAGACCCAGGGCAGTCGTTAATAGCGCGGGCATCTGCGTCAGTTGCATGAAAATCATCGCCTCACGCTTGCTCAAGCCCTGCAGTAATTCCTTGCCCGCTCGCATGGAGTCCTGGATAGCCCTGACCCGCAATTCCGGGTCGGCGATATTGGTGGCCAGGTCGGCGGTAATAAAACCCACTGCGTTGCCGGCACCATAGTCGCCCTTTTCCCGCAGTGATACCGGCGCCATAGCTTTCAGGGAATGTTTGGGTAATTCATGGTGTCCCTCAAGATAGCGCCGCAATGCGCCTGAGCACATCGCCAACACGATATCATTGACCGTGCCACCCAATGCATTACAGACGGCCTTGATACGGTCAAACTCCCAGGACTGGGCCACGAAGCGTCTCGCCCCACCGACCTGGGTATTAATCGAGGTGCGCGGCACATTGTGCCAGGGCACGGCGAGGTTTCCGCTACGCCCGAAAAAAGCGCCGCCAAAACGACGCAACGCGCCCAACAGGTGAACGGAAGAATCAAACTGCTGCTTCAGGGCATCGGCGACCGCCCGCAACTCCCGTTCCTTGGGCACAATACGGCGGGAACGCGCAGCGCCCATGGCTTCAAGGTGTCTCTGGTACGCCGCCTGCGACATGGGCAAATCATAGGATCGATCAGATGAATCGGCGGAGCAGACGCTCTGGGTCAGCTGCATGGCAGCAACCCCGTCTATCGCCGCGTGGTGCATCTTCATATAAACGGCGAACTGGTGGTTCTGTAGACCCTCGATCATGTGTATTTCCCACAGCGGGCGACTGCGATCCAGCAGCGTACTGTGCAGGCGCGACACCAGTGCAAACAGTTCTCGATAGCGCCCGGGTTTGGGCAGGGCAGAATGACGAACGTGGTAATCGAGGTCGAAATGCGTATCCTCTTCCCAGTACAGCGGACCAAGCGGCCCGGCCCGACCGGTGGCCACAAACTCACCAAAGGGGGGGCGGAAATCCTCTGCGGCAAAGGACCGCGCCAGCAGCTTCCCGGTAAATTCCTCTGCGCTAACGCCCTTGGGAAGGGTATATAAATTGATCCCGCCTACGTGCATGGGAGTTTCCCGCTTCTCCGCATACAGGAAGGCGGCGTCCGACAACTCGATTCTTCGCATACTTGCCCTCTCGTACTTCGCTCACCGTGGCAACAAGGCCTGACGGAAACTGCCTGCACAACTCGTTGCTTCAGTGTAGTACAGAACGCGCCGAAATCCGAAGGAACCGCTGTGCCGCTGCTGGATGAGTGCTGTCGAAACGAGGACTACTGCGAGCTGGCTACAGATTGTGCCACTGGCTGATAAACCAGGGCATCGTCATCGGGACTCACCTGGGGCAGCTGCTCTTTTTCTATATAGTAATCGGGAGTGAAGGTCCACGGTTCATGTCCACCGCGCTTGGGCATCAGGTGCCTACCGCGCTGCATGTAGCCGGGATTAAAATCTTCTTCATCTATCCACGGCAATGCCTCCATACCTTGATCCTCGTCCCTGAGTCTGGGAGTACAGGAAGTGGCCCCGATGGAATCCATATGGTTCAACACCCTGCAAACATAGTCGCAAACCAGGTCCACTCTCATAGTCCAACTGGTACGAAGGTACCCAAACATAAAGGCCATGTTCGGCACATCGGAGGTCATAATGCCGCGGTAGGTAAATTCGTTGCCAAAGTCTATCTCTTGCCCATTTACATCAAAGGCGATATCACCCATGACACTGAGGTTAAACCCTGTTGCTGTAACGATAATATCCGCTTCCAGAAGCTCTCCGGACTTGGTCAGGACACCCTCGGGAGTGAAGCGATCGATGTGATCGGTCACCACTGAAACCTTACCCGACTTGATACCCTCAAACAGATCGCCATCGGGCACATAGGCCAGACGCTGCTGCCACGGCCGGTAACTGGGAGTGAAGTGCGACATATCGAAATCTTCGCCCAGGATGTCCCGGATGACGGCGAACAACTCCTCCTTGATAATTTCAGGGTCGCTGATTGACAGGTACTGGATATCCTTGGCTATCTTGAGGATGCTGCGCCGCACAATTTCATGAACCCATTCCTCGGGCACATCGAGTTCCCGCAACTGATCAGCCAGCTCATTACGATTTTCGCCCGTCCAGAAGTAAGTGGGTGAGCGCTGCAACATCGTAATATGCGCACAGTCATCCGCCATGTTGGGAATCAGGGTCGCCGCTGTAGCACCAGAGCCGATCACCAGCACTCGTTTACCACTGTAGTCGAGGTCTTCTGGCCATGTCTGTGGATGGATAATGCTGCCCTTGAATTCTTCCATGCCCGGCCACTGAGGTGTGTAACCCTCGGCGTGGCGGTAGTATCCCTGACACATCCACAGGAAATTGCAGGTGAACTGCAGGCTTTCACCTGTATCCTTGCGCAGGGCCTTGATCAGCCACAACTGCTCAGCATCAGACCAGGAGGCACTGCGCACCTCATGCTGGTAGCGAATATGCTCCTGCAGGTGATCATCATCGATAGCCTCTTCCAGATAGTTGAGAATCGACCCGCCAGAAGCGATGGGGTCACCGGTCCATGGCTTGAAGCCATAACCAAAGGTGTATAGATCACTGTCCGAGCGTATCCCCGGGTAAGTGTGCTGGCGCCAGGTTCCACCAAAGGATTCCTTGGTCTCCAGCATCACGAAACTCTTGTCCGGGCAGTTTGCGCCCAGGTGATGCGCGGCGCCTATGCCGGATATGCCGGCCCCTACAATCAGTACGTCAAAGTGCTTCACGCTAACCGGGTTCGAGGCGACTTTGGCAGTGGCTTGATTCATGATAATTACCTTGCGAAAGATTGAGTGACTGTGAGTGTAGACTACGTCCTTTCACCTCCTGGTGGCATTGCAGCTTGAGCCCAATAATTGATAATATGGGCCAAATACGCCTGATATAGCAAAATGAAGTCCAGGGACGTCATTATCGCCAGTGGCAATCTCGCCACACCCCGCCGCACCATTATGGGTGTGCTCGCCCAGTGCGCCCTGCTCCAGTTGGATAACCACGCTGTCCTGGAAATCTTTACCGCCGCAGGCCTACCCGAGCGCGCACTGGAGGAATTGGAATTTCCCATCTCCCTGGACCGGGAACTGCCTGTTCTCAACGCCCTGGTGCGCAGCTTCACCGCCCGGTCATCACCAGCCTGCATGTTATTCAACTCGCTGGACAAACTGGGCATAGAGTCACTGGGGGTTCTGGGAATGGCAATGCGCCACGCCAGCAGCGCTATCCAGGCCCTGGAGATATGCCTCACTTACCCACAATTGACCGGAGCCCACTCCCGCCTCGTGGTCAAGCGACGTGCAGGAGAAATGCAGTTTTCGTTTACGATGGAGCGCCCCGCCATCCACGACAGTACTGAAGATGAGATCGACAACCTGGTGCAATACTGCCTGGTCCTGGATTTGCTTGGTTCAATGCGCAACATTGAAGGTATCGTAGGTGCGACTCTCGCTCCCCTTTACATCACCTTCCCCTTTGCGCAACCGGAAGACTGGGATGATTTGCGGCTAGCGCGACCCTGCCCCATCAAGTTTTCGAAGAGCGAAACCTGTCTTGCCTATGGCGCCCAACTGGAGCAGATGCCAAACCCCCATGCTAATCCGTTGCTGTATCAATCCTACGTATCAATCGCCGACAGAATGTCACAGATGCTGGCGGAGGACTTCAGCTATAAAGAGCGAGTCGCACGCTGGCTATGGGCCTACACCCCACCCCCCAAACGTAAAGAGGTCGCAGCACTACTGGCCATGTCAGAGCGCAACCTGACCCGCCAGTTGAGTAAGGAGGGCACGTCCTTTTCCAAGTTACTGGCCCAGGTGCAGGAAGAGCGGGCAAAAAACTTCTTGCGAAAGCACGACATATCGCTGGCAAAAATCAGCGACCAACTCGGGTACGCGGAACCGGCGGCCTTCTCAAGGGCCTTCAGCCAATGGACTGGCATGCCCCCTGGCAAGTGGCGCAGGAAAAATTTGTGAGCATAATGTCGCCACAGCGTAATGCCGAACTGACAGAGAACCCATGAGTCTGAAGTTTCGCAACATATGACACCAATGCCACGGCACGGGCTGAGAGGGGTGAAAAATATACGGTGTTTGCCCGGCCGTTATTTCGGCATAGGCATGAGACGCAATGTGGGTTATCTTGCTCTTCCCACGCGACAAGCTTAAGGATTCCGCCGTGACCGCTATTCACAAAAAGCTGCAATACCTAATGCTCCAGAAACTTATGGGCCGTTTCATGTTGAAGCCACAGCCCAAACCGATGGTCTTTCTCGGGCCCGGTTCCAGCGCCCAGTTAAGCCAGGCGATCGGCCGCTTTGGCTTGGGTAAAGTGCTGCTGGTGACAGACAAACCGCTGCGTGACCTGGGCCTGCTGGAACCCACCATCGCGGCCCTGCAACAGGCGGGTGTGGCAACGGCGGTTTATGACGGGGTGCAGCCGGACCCGACTGAACAAGTCGTGGATGAGGGTATCAGCGTCTACTCCCGTGAAGGCTGCGACTCAGTACTCGCCTTTGGCGGGGGCTCCTCCATTGATGCCGCCAAGGTCATTGCCCTGGGGGCGGCCAACAGCTGCAAAGCCGCCGACTGCATAGGCGCGAATAAATGCGCGCTACCCGCAGCCCCGCTGTTCGCCATACCTACTACTGCGGGCACGGGTTCCGAGGGAACCTTCATCGCTGTTATTTCCAACAACGAGACCCATGCAAAAGGTGCGGTGATAGATCCCAGCCTGATACCTAAAGCCGCGGCACTGGATCCGGAGCTCATGCGCGGCTTGCCGCCTCACATCACCGCCGCCACCGGCATGGACGCTCTCACCCATGCCATAGAGTCCTACATCGGCAAATGGGAAACGGACGAAACCAACTACTACGGGCTGGCAGCCTGCCGCCTGATCTTCGAGAACCTGGCCGAGGCCTGCCAGAATGGCGACAACCTCGAGGCCAGGGAAGCCATGGCGCTGGCCTCCTATTACGGCGGACTGGCCATTACCAACGCCTTGGTGGGGTATGTGCACGCCATCTCCCACAACCTGGGTGCAAAGTACGGAGTGCCCCATGGGCTGGGCAACGCCCTGGTATTGCCCCACGTATTAGAGCTATTGCAGGAAGACGCTGCCGAGAAGCTGGCCGATATCGCGGTGCACTGCGGTATGGGTGAACGCTCGGAGGGCGCGTCCGCATTGGCCGGCAAGCTGATCCAGCGGGTAAGGGCACTGAGTGAGGAAATTGGTATACCCGGGACCAGTGACCTGATCCGCGCCGAAGATATCGACGAACTGACCGACGCCGCTCTCGCCGAAGGCGGCGGCTATCCCTCGCCCCGGTTCCTGACCAGGGCAGAGTGCCGCAATGTCATAACGGCTATCAGCGCCTGATCGCCGTTATGTTTTAGTCCGGCTTGTCTTCGGGGCCGGGCCCCTCATCACTGCGCGCTGCGCCGCGGTATTCCTCCACCAGGTGCCGCTTGTACAACTTGCCATTGTCCATGCGTGGCAGCTTGGGATGGAAGTCCAGCGTGCGCGGCATCTTGATATGTGAGATGCGCTCGCGCAACCATTCCATAATCTCTATGGCCGTCTCATCGGTGGCATCCGCCCAGTTCATCGGCTGGATCACGGCTTTCACCTCTTCCCCGAACTCCTCGTTGGGCACACCAAAAACAGCGACATCCGCCACTTTGTCATGGCTAACCAGGATGTTCTCAACCTCCTGGGGATAGATATTTACCCCGCCACTGATAATGGTAAAGTTCTTGCGGTCGGTCAGGTACAGGTAGCCGTCCGCATCGACAAAGCCTACATCCCCGGTAGTGGCCCAGCCCTTATCATTATAGGCTTCAGCGGTCTTTTCCGGCTCGTCGTGATATTTGAAGGGCACTTGAACCCCACCGAAGTAGACTGTCCCGGTTTCACCCTGGGGTAACTCATTACCGTCATCGTCCAGGATGTGCAGTTCTCCCAACAAAGCGGGGCCAACCGAACCCTTGTGAGTCAGCCAGTTGGCGGAGTCGATCATGGTGACGCCTATGCCTTCACTGGCGGCGTAGTACTCCATGATGACCTCGCCCCACCAGTCGATCATTCTTTCCTTCACCTCAATCGGGCACGGTGCCGCCGCGTGTATCGCTATCTGCATGGAGCTGGTGTCGTAGGCTTCACGCACATCCAGTGGTAACTTCAGCATACGCACAAACATGATCGGCACCCACTGACTGTGGGTGACGCGGTGCTCTTCGATCAGTTTCAGCGCGAACTCCGGCTCGAATTTTTCCATGACGACCACGGTACCACCGTTATAAAGCGTCATCATAATGTAGTGCAGCGGCGCTGCGTGGTACATGGGTGCAGGCGACAGATACACCGTCTCTTCCCCAAAACCGAACACCAGGCCGAGGGTAGGCACCAGCAGCGGCGGCGTGTTGACGTCGGGATCCACCGCCGCAACAAACACCCCCTTGGGCTGGCCGGTAGTGCCTGATGAATAGAGCATGGGCACACCGTTGCTTTCATCATTGATGCGCTCGGTGGACTGCCGGTCAGTGGCCTCCTCCCAGGATTCAAAGCCGGGCTTGATACCGCCCGCCATGTAAAAATGCTCTACGCTAGCCGCCTCAGACCGAATCTGCTCTGCCACTTCTGCCAGGGCGAGGGAGCCGATAAACAGTTTGGCGCCACAATTTCGCAGGATGTAGGCCGTTTCCTCTTTCTTCAAATGGGTGCTGATGGGGGTAAACACCAGGCCCGCGCGCTGCGCGGCCCAGATAATTTCCATGAACTGGCGGTTGTTTTCCATCATCAGGCCGATGTGGTCGCCGGTCTTTAATCCCAGCGAACGAAACAGCTGGGCACCCTGGTTGGAGCGCTCATCCAACTGCCGGAACGTAACCATTTCACCGGATTCACCCATGATAATGGCGGGCTTGTGGGGATAGGTTTGGGCAGTGACACTGGGATGGGGCATGGGAAGTTCCTCAGTTCTTGTGGCTTGTGTTAACTTTCACCTACTAATAATACAGGATAATCAGTGGCGGGGAGACCGCTCATCAGCGGAATCGCATCACTCCCTGCTGCATGGTCGTGGCTACCAGCCGCCCTTCTCGCGTGTAGAAGCTGCCCTTGGCCAAACCACGTCCGCCACCGATACGCTCCGCCTCAACCGTATGCAATAGCCATTCATCTGCCCGGAAGTCTTCATGAAACCACAGCGCATGATCCAGGCTGGCGACCTGGATGCCGGAGCCATCAAAATGCCTGCCGTGCACGATCAGGCAGACATCGATCAGGAAGGCATCGGACATATAGGCCAGCAGCGCCTGGTGTATGCCACGCTCACCCCCAACCGGGCCGGTGGTTTTCATCCAGGCCTGCAGCTGTGGTTCACGCGGCACCGGGTTGTCCCAGTCCACCGGCTCCACCACGCGGATATCCAGGTCCTCACCGGTGGTGATCATAAAGCTTTCATCGAGTTTGCCCGCCTCCAGGCTCAGCTGTCGTTCACTGGGCAACGACTCGGGGGGCGGCACCTGCGGTATCTCCGCTTGGTAATCATCGCCTGTTGAACTCTGCTGGAAAGACATCGAACTGACCAGGATGGGTTTGCCTCGTTGCAGGGCTGTCACCCGGCGGGAACTGAAACTGGTGCCATCGCGGGCCCGCTCCACCTCAAACTCGATGGCCTCGGAGGGCCTGCCCGGGCGCAGGAAATAGGCGTGTTGCGAATGCAGTAGCCTGTCTGCCTCAACCGTAGCGACAGCGGCGCTGACGCACTGGGCCAAAACCTGGCCGCCATAGACACGAAATGCCTCCGGGTGCATGTTGTCCGAGGTAAACCTGTCCTCACCCACAGGCCTGGGTGTGAGCACCTCGAGAAGTTGGTCGAGCATAGTACTGCTTCCTTTTTTCTGGCGGCGGCGCAGTGGCGGCGACATAGGTAGAGGCGACATTATGCAGATTTGTACACCTTTGCCAAATACGGTTTCGTGCCGGGATGCCTGAGGCCGGCCATATTTGATACTCTCAGCACAGGACAGCGGTCATTGGACCACAGGAAATTCTATGAATAGCAACTTGGCCCCGGCTGAACTGCGTGCAAAAATACGCTCGCAGCAGCACCGTGGCAACACCTCCGGACTGGCGCCGGGGTTTGTGCAGTGCAATGTAGTGATCCTGCCCGGGGAATTCGCCGGGGACTTCCTGCGTTTCTGCCAGGCCAACCCCAGGCCCTGTCCCCTGATCGCCACGGGAAAGCCGGGTGATCCCGCGCTACCACCTTTGGGGGATATGGACATACGTACTGACGTGCCAAGCTACCGCGTGTTCCGCGATGGCGAACTCGCCGCAGAAGTGCCGGATATCACTGCGCTGTGGCGCGATGACATGGTGAGTTTCGCACTGGGTTGCTCTTTCTCTTTCGAAGAAGCGCTGCTGGCTGATGGCCTGGAAGTACGCAATGTCACGCAGGGCATTAACGTACCCATGTATCGCAGCAACATCGAATGCACCAGCGCGGGCCCATTCGCGGGAAAAATGGTGGTCAGCATGCGGCCTTTCAAGGCGGCAGACGCAATACGCGCGATACAAATCTGCACACGCTTTCCATCGGTGCACGGTGCTCCCATACACCTGGGTGACCCGGGAGAGATTGGTATCGGCGACCTGGCCACACCCGATTACGGCGACGCGGTGACTATGAAAGACGGGGAAATCCCGCTGTTCTGGGCCTGTGGTGTCACGCCCCAGGTCGCCCTGGAGGCTGCCCGACTGCCACTGGCGATCACCCACAGCCCGGGTTGTATGCTGGTGACAGATTTACGCAATGCACAATTGGCGGTGATGGAGGAACAGGTAAACACATGCTACTGAACTGTGATCTCGGTGAAAGTTATGGCAGTTGGACCATGGGTATGGACGCCATGGTCATGCCCCATATCGACCAGGCCAACATCGCCTGTGGCTTCCACGGGGGAGACCCCCTGACGATGCGCAAGACCCTCGAACTCGCCGCCATGCATGGCGTCAGCGTGGGCGCCCATCCGGCCTACCCCGACCTGGCCGGCTTCGGCCGGCGCAGCATGCAACTTTCCCAGGCCGAGATCATCGCCAGCCTGCACTACCAGGTGGCGGCGCTGGAGGGCATGGCACAGAACCAGGGGCTGACCGTCGCGCATGTCAAACCACACGGCGCCCTGTACCACGACATGATGACCAAAGCCGGGGTGCGCAGCGCCATAATGGAGGCCATGGCCGGTTACCACCGCCCGCTGACGCTGGTAATGCAGGCCACCCCCGCAGCCGATGATCACCGCGCCGAGGCCAAGGCCGCAGGCGTAGAGCTACTGTTCGAAGTGTTTGCCGATCGCTGTTACAACGGGGACGGCACGCTGGTAGCCCGCAGCCAAGCCAACGCGCTACACAACCGCGAGCGCATGCTGGCCCAGGTGCAACAACTGCAACAGGACCAGTCCATCAGCGCCGCCGATGGCAGCATTATCGCGCTGCAGGCCGACACCCTCTGCGTGCACGGCGATAACCCGGAAGGGGTGCGCGCCATTGAGGAGATTCGCGCATTGGTCAAAGGTAGCTGAACCACAGTGAAGCTACACTCAGTCAGCGAAGATGCCATGATGCTCTACCTGGGAGAAGGTGCCGACCCGGAAACGTCGGCGCGGGTGCAGTCAGCCGTATCAAGCATTGAAAGTTGCCTGGGCGAGGACCTGGTAGACCTGGTGCCCTCCTACGCCTCGATACTGATCATCTACGACCCCAGCCGCTGCGATCACCTGGGCATTGCCCGGCGGGTGCGCCAGGCCCTTGCCAAGCTCCCCGTCAATACCGCCATGGATACCCGCACGGTCGTGCTCCCGGTGTACTACTCCTGCGCCACAGGGGCAGACCTGGAGCCCCTGGCTGCGCGAGCCGGACTTTCGACACAGGAGGTCATCGACCTGCACAGCGCTACCGAGTACCGGGTCTATGCGATTGGCTTCGCCCCCGGCTTTGCTTATCTGGGACAGGTCGACCAGCGGATCGCAGCACCGCGACTGGCCACCCCCAGGGCGCATGTTCCGGCAGGAACAGTTGCCATTGCCGACCGCCAGACAGCGGTTTACCCGGCGGACTCTCCCGGCGGCTGGAACCTGATTGGATGCTGCCCTACGCCTATGTTTGACCCCTTTGCAAATCCTTGCATGCCAGTCTCCGTGGGGGATCGCGTCCGTTTTGAGCCCATCAACCGCGAGCGTTTCCTGGCGCTTGGAGGTCAACTGCCATGAGCATGAGGGTGCTACAGCCGGGCGTGCTCGCCCTGCTACAGGACAGTGGTCGCCGGGGCCTGCATCGCCTGGGAATGACCACCGGTGGCCCGTTGGATGGCGAGGCGTACCACTTCTGCAATCGATTACTGGAGAACCCTGCACACAGCACAGCCATCGAAGTCAGCGTTGGCGGCCTGCAACTGGAAGCGCAGGTGAATACCTTTATCTGCGTGACGGGCGCCACCATGCCGCTGCATATCAACGATGAGGAAAGGGCGCTATGGACAGTCCATCGGGTGGCCGCCGGCGACCGGATCAGTCTTGATTTCGCTGCGCGGGGTTGTCGCAGCTACCTGGGAGTTGCAGATGGTTTCAATATCGAGCCCAGTTTCGGCAGCACCTCCACGGTTATGCGTGAACACATCGG
>CBDTVJ010000057.1:0-13590 GCA_965363655.1 uncultured Halieaceae bacterium
TCCACTGGTCGGCTGTAATGAAACAAACGCCACCAGCGCCGCGTAGGACACAAAAGCCGCTATACCGAGATTCTTCTTCATACAGCATTCAATCCATACAAGGGGTTTCCCCGGAGCAGTAACTAACTGGCTAATCCGGCGAGTGCCTCAACCGGGTCAATTATGTACAGGGAAGAGGCGCAGGACAACCCGGCCATACTTCCTCAACCCCCGAACGCACCATCATACTTCATGAACAAACGCACAGGAGGGCCTAGAGCAAGAAAACCAGGCGCGTCATAGTTATTTATCTACACCCTAACAAGTCTATAATCCTGCTCTACACTCCAGTACAAAAGGAAGGCACGTCATGGACACACAGCCCGCTCTTTCTCCCGGGAATGTCGCCGTCATCACCGGAGGTGCCGATGGCATCGGCTACGCGGCAGCACAGCACTTTCTTGGCCTGGGCATGAGGGTCTGCATTGCAGATATCGACGAATCAAAGCTGCAGGAGTTTTCCGGGAACGACAGCGACCTGCTCGTAGTCACCACGGACGTTTCCAGAATCGAAGACGTGCAGGCCTTGAAAGACAAGGTATTTGAGCACTTCGGGCAGGTCGATGTGCTGATGAACAACGCCGGTACCGGCAGGCCCTGCCAGAGCTGGAGCGGCTATGAGCAGTGGCAGGACACTCTCAATATCAACCTGTGGGGCGTTATCAACGGCGTACAGGCGTTTACCGCCGATATGATCGCGCAGGACAAGCCTGGCCTTATTATCAATACCGGCTCCAAGCAGGGCATCACCTGCCCGCCGGGAAACCCCGCCTACAATGTGAGCAAGGCGGGTATCAAGGCTGTGACAGAATCACTGCAACACGAATTGCGCAATACCGAGGGCTGCAAACTCAGTGCGCACCTGCTGGTGCCAGGCTTTACCTACACCGGCATGATTCGTCAGTTTATCGAGGAAAAACCAGCTGCCGCGTGGACATCCGCACAGGTGGTGGAATTCATGGTGGATTCCCTGGCCAGGGGCGATTTCTACATTCTCTGTCCCGACAACGATGTCAGCCGCGAGGTCGACAACAAGCGCATGGCCTGGGCCATGGGAGACCTGATCGAGAACCGCCCGGCGTTAGCGCGCTGGCATGCTGATTATCAGCAGGCGTTCGAAGACTACATGAAGGGCTGAGTGAAAGTCGCGAGCGACCAGGAGACGACACAGCATGCCCGACCTGATTAGCAACTCAACCATCGACGATGCGGTTGCCCAGGCCCTGCAACTGGACCTGTGCTTCCTCGACGGGCCGGGAAAAACTCGCCATGTGCCGTTCAGTTTTACACCCTGCCCCATAAGCGCAACGGTTCTTGAACAATTGCTAGCCACCGCTCCGCTGCTGGGCAAGCTAACCCAGCTCATAGCCGACGACGACTCGCTGATCCAGGAGGTACACGCAGCGCTGGCTTCCGGTGATCCGTTCTTCGCTGAAATGTTATCCACCCACCGCGCACTACACAGCAAACCCGCAGAGCTGCTGCGCGTACCATTGCTGCTGCAACGCAGCGATTTCATGGTGGATGAACTACTTGGCCCCAAATTAGTGGAGTGCAACAGCATCGCTGCGGGCATGGCGCCCTTTGGTGAGCGCATGCTGGATCTCCACCACTATTTACAGCAGCGCTGGCCAACGGAGTTCAGCCGCTGGCACAGCTCCGCTCCTGGCTTGTTGGTAGCCAATCCAGCCACAGATAATATGGCCCGCGCCATCGCTGCCGCCTCGGCCAGCATTGCCGGGGATTTGGGCGGTGATGCCCCGCTACGCTTTCTCATGGTGATACAGGAAGACGAGGACAACCTGTTCGACCAGCGACTGCTGGAACAGCGACTGCGGTCGCTGGGCGTGCATACCTACCGTCGCACCTTCCGCCAGTTACACCAACAGCTCAGTAGCGGACCGAACCAGAGCCTGGAGCTGGAAGACTGCGGCACAATTCATACGGTGTACCTGCGCGCCGGATACCAGTTCCAGGATTACGTGGCCAGGGATCTCGATCCCCGCCGCTGTTGCGACGCGCTGCAGGAGACGCGCATGTTTATTGAGCGACACCGGGTAGCGATGAATGCCACCGTGGCACAGCAACTGGCCACCAGCAAACGCATGCAACTGCGACTGGCCAGCGATAACGGCTCCCTGCTGCGACGGCTGGGTTTCGACGATAAGGAGTCCGCCACATTGCAATCCGTGTTCGCCAGAATGGACAGTGTCGGCCCTGACAGCGCCACTCGCCTGCGCGATGAGGCAGACCTCGGGGACTGGGTGCTGAAAAACCAGGGTGAAGGCGGCGGGCATTGCCTGTTCGACCGCGACATCCTGCACCAACTGGACAGCCTGCAACAGCCAGACTACGGCGCATGGACACTGATGCAGCGCCTGCGACCCGCCGGCCGCGACAGGGCAACCTTACTGGTACGCAACGGCCGGGCACAATTGGTGGAAAGGCTGGTCAGCGAAATCGGCATATTCACCGCACACCTGGGCAGCGAGGCTGTGGCCACGGGAGACGAGCGCCCCGGTCATATCGGCCACCTGGTGCGATCCAAGCCACCCCAGGTAACCGAGGCAGGTATTCACAGCGGTTTCGGTGTTCTCGACTCCCTGTTTCTGGAAAACTGAAACGGGCTCGCAATAGGGCTTTTTCGACAACAGTAAAACAGGTTAAAGTAAATGCTCAATGGTTGGGCTGGAGTTCCCTGACAAGTGATCACTGTATTTATCGTAAACCTGCTCGTCATCGGCCTGGTGGTGGTCATCCATTATGAATTCCTGCACCAGATCACGCTGATAATGCCCAAGCTGAAAATTCGCCACCGTTTTCGTATCGTGCTGGGGGTATTCGTGGCACTCACAGCCCACGCAGCCGAGGTGTGGATTTTTGCGATTTCTTTTTTCCTGATGCATCGCGCCGAAGGTTGGGGCCATCTGGAAGGAAACTTTGACGGCACCTTATTGGACTGCGTCTACTTTTCCTTCACTTCCTATACGACGCTGGGCACAGGGGATATAGTGCCCTTTGGAGACCTGCGCTTCCTCACCGGACTGGAATCCCTCACCGGGCTGGTACTGATCACCTGGACCGCATCATTTCTCTACCTGGAGATGACGCGCTACTGGGATGAGACCTGACCAGATGCCCTGCTTGTAAGTACCATTTGCCTGTCAGGGCAGTGGGATCGGGCATTAGCGCAATTGCACCCGTGTGACTGCGTCCGCGGCCACAGCGGTAAGCTCACCGACAATTTCTGCGGCGTGATAACCGCACTCGCGCAAGTCATCACATAATGCCCGGGCTCGCCCGGGGGCGACCGCAATCAGCAGGCCGCCGCTGGTCTGGGGATCGAAGATCATCCTCAGGCGCGCATCACCAGAGCGCGCCGGTCTCCCCATAAAGCGCGCTGAGCTGGCCACATTGGCCGGGTACATGGTACTGAGGATACCCGCTTCGATGCTCTGCAGGGCGCCATCGAGCAGGGGCAGGGCCGCCAGGTCCAGCTGTGCTCCCAGCTCCCCGGAAAGCATTTCCAGCAAATGGCCCAACAGACCGAAGCCGGTAATATCGGTACAGGCGCTGGCACCGTGGGACAGGGCCAACTCCGCCGCAGCGCCATTGCCCTGCATCATTGAATCCACAGCAGCCTCGATGTCACGGCCATCCGCTGCCAATTGCATATGCGCGGCGAACAAGGTGCCGCTGCCCAGGGCTTTGGTCAGCACCAGTTGATCACCCACCGACGCGCCGGTCTTGGCCAGCAAGCTGCCATCGGCAGCGATGGGTACACCATTGACCACAAAACCCAGGCCCAACTCGGCACCCTGCATGCTGTGTCCACCGTTCAGCTGGCAATCTACCGCAGAGAATTCCTGCAGTGCACCCGCCAACAACTGCTCCAGGTCACGCTGTAATACTGCGCCCCCGGCGTACGGCAAAGTCACCGCCGCCAGGGCAGAGACCGGCCGGGCACCACAGGCATAGAGATCACTGAGGGCGTGATTGGCTGCTATGCGTCCCATCTGCCAGGGGTCCGATACGATCTGGCGCAACAGGTCCAGGCTCTGCACCACAGGCGCACCGGTCGGTGCCGGGATTGCCACGGCATCGTCACCGCCGCCTGTACAGTGCTGTGGGAAATCCTTTTTAAGCTGTGCCAGTGCGCCGGCCAGCGCATCCGCACCCACCTTGGCACCACAGCCTCCGCACACGGCCTGCGCCGAGACACTTTCCAGTTCCGGTAAACGACCCCGATGTGTCAGCGGCATACTGTCGGGCAAGTCTTCGAAGCGGGCCATGAAGGCCCGGTCGATTCGATCTTTCCAGCGCCATACCCAGGCACCGGTCACACTGAACAAGCCCTTGTCCGCTGTCGCGGTTTTATCTCCCAGTGACACCAGGGACAGGAAACGCTGCTGGGGATGATGCTGCCTGAGCGGCTTATCCAGCAGTATGGCCCGCAGGTTGTGGGCCAGCACCGGTGCCTGGCGGACAGCGAATACCCCGGCCTTGGGCCGCGGGTGATTCAGCTGCGTGGCAATATCCCCGGCAGCGAAGACGTTTTCATAGGCGGTCGATTGCAGGGTGTCATGCACCGCCAGAAAGCCCCTGTCATCAGTGGGCAAGCCGCTGGCCGCTACCCAGGGGGCGGCAGCCGCGCCGGTACACCAGAACAGTTCGTCGTAATTCGCCCGCTCACCATCGGCCAACACCAGGCTGGCATCCTCAACCTGGGTGACACGGGCGTCCAGATGTACGGCAATGCCGTGGCGCTGTAGCGCCGCCATCACCGAGCGCCGGCCGCTGGCGTTGTAGCCTTGCAGAATTTCAGCTGCGCCGCACCACAGATCTATTGTCAACGGCTGCCCCTGCAGCCGTTGCGACATCGCCATAGCCACCTCAACACTGCCGGCACCGCCACCGACAATACTGACGCGGTATTGCTCGGCAGCGTCCAGCGCTTGAATGCGTCTGTACAAGGCCTGCCAGCGGCGCCACAGACTGGAGACCGGTTTTACCGGTACAGCGTGGATTCGAGCACCGGGCACAGAATCCAGCTCTGGCTGGGAGCCGATATCGAGACTGAGCAGGTCATAGTCGATGGACGGGCGACCCGCCAGCGTCAGGGTTTGATGGTCAGGATCGACAGCGGTCACTGCTGCTGCAATAAAACGCACTCCCGCCCACTGGCACAGACGGGCAAGGTCGATATGCGTTTGTTCGAAGGTGTAATGGCCGGCAATCAGTCCGGGCAACATCCCTGAGTAGGGCGTATGGCTGTCGGGTGACACCAGGGTGATACGCAGCCCGGCGAGAGGCTTCATGGCTAACATACGCAGCACCAGCGCATGACTGTGACCACCCCCTACCAGCACCAGGTCCTGACGTAGTTCGGTGACAGTAGTGGCTCCCAACACGCTAGACGCCCTGCCCTGCCCAGGCTATCACTGCGGCGCGATCGCCACGAAACAGCTGTTGCCCGTCGCGCCTGGATAACTGGTACTCGTACATCGGGTCGTAGTATTTCTCCAGCAGGAAGGCCACCCAGTGTCTATGCAGCGCCAGGTCACCATCGCGCTGCTGCTGTGCAAAGGCTGCGGCCATCATGTCACTGGCCTGCTGGTGTCGTTCACCACCCAGGCGCTTCCTGATGCGCAACAGGTCGTCCTGCATCTTTTCACTATGCATCTGTGCACCCTGCTCCCCATGCAATGTCACGTAACGGCGACCCAGGTCTACCACGTAATCATCGATGACAACATCTATGCGCTCTTCGAGACTCTCTTCCACCACCGCCATAGGCGCAGTGGCCATCTTTTGGTAAAGAAACTCGGGCAGGTAGCGACGACCGACCAGACGACCCTCGTCTTCCAGTAAAATACGCCCCGGGCTGCGCGCCAACAGCTTCATCAGGGCAACGCTGAGGAGATTTTCAAAATCGATCTGGCTGGGCTGGGGCGTAGGCAGTTGCCCGAAGCTGGAACCCCGGTGATTAGCCAGGCCCTCCAGATCGACACTGCGGGCAAGGCGCGTGATCACCCGGGTTTTACCGGTGCCGGTCTTGCCGGCTATCAGCACGAATTCACCCACCGCCACGGAGCGCTCCAGCTCATCCAGCAGAAAACGCCGCATGGCCTTGTAACCACCTTTCACCAAGGGGTAGTCAATACCGGTTTGGCGCAACCACTGCTGCACCGTCTGTGAACGCAGGCCGCCGCGGAAGCAGTACAGGTAACCGTCGGGATACTGCTGCGCAAACGCTGTCCAACTGTCCATGCGGGCTGCTTTGGTGTCACCGGAGACAAGTTCATGACCGAGCTCTATGGCTGCGGCCTGGCCCTTGTGCTTGTAACAGGTGCCCACCTGTGCGCGCTCGTCATCGCTCATCAAGGGCAGGCTGAGAGCGGCAGGAAAGGAGCCTTGGGAAAATTCCGTGGGGGCGCGCATATCCATCATCGGGGTATGCGCCAGGAAAAGTGCCCGGTAATCGTCGGTATCAGGGCGTCCGGGCATAGGCGGGGGCTATTGTGCCTCGCCGCCGAACAGGGCCAGGATGCGCTCCTGCAGTGCGGTAATGGCATCTGACATCAGGGCAAAATCAGCGTCCAGCTTGGCCGCCGGATCCCCTTCCTGTAGGTCGTCGTTCTCTTTCATCAGCTCATCCGCAAACTTGAGACGGCGCAGGCACAGGTCTTCCGCCAGCAGCAGGGACACACGCTCATCCCATTGCAATGCCAGACGGACAACCTGCTTGCCCGCATGCAGATGAGTTTCCACCTCTTCACTCAACAAATCAACGCCGCGACAACGCACTACGCCGCCCTCTTCCCCGGGCTCGCGCAATTCACACTCCTGCCCGAGTTCAAATTCTTCAGGCAGGTTGCGGTGCACCAACCACGAGGTCATGGTGGCAGTGGGTGCATTATTGACCTGGGGCAGCACTACCGGAAAGGTGCCGATGCATTCGCGCAGCAGGTTGAGAAAGTCTTCAGCTCGACCGGCACTGGCGCTATCCACGAATATCCAGTTGGCCCGAATGTCGATATAGGCAAAGATGTAACTGGTACGGCTGAAGGCGCGGGGCAGGCAATCCAGCACGATTTCATCCTTGAGCTTGAGACGCTCCTTGCGGTACACCTTGCGTCCCTGGTCCGCTTCGATGACAGCGACTTTCTCGTCAACCAGCTCGCGTACCACCGTGGCAGGCAGCAATTTTTCTTCCCGCTTTAACTTGAGCAGCAGGCGGCCACCGGCGGCGTGCACCAACTCCTCAGATTCCTCGCCCAGCGGGGGTACCCAGCCGTTCGACATGGCCTGGGACTTGGCACAGGCCTGGAAACCGCGCTGGGCAAGTTGCTCCCCCAGTTGCTCAGCTGAAAGGTCGAATGGGCTGGTCAGGCGATAGGCCCGGATGTTCTTGAACCACATGAAAGTCACTGCCTCTGGAAAAAGGCGGAGATTGTACCCCAGCGGCTGGCCAATGCCAGTGTTCATGCCATTGGCTGTCCCTGTGGCCCTTAAATGCCGGGAGGGAGCGCAGAAAGCACCTTTGCGTACAATTTGTTAAGCCGGGTGGCCCTGGCGGTCGTTGTCAGGCCAGCGGGAAACCGCTTTAATCCCCTGTCTCCAACAGAATTGCCGGGGCGCGGCGCACCACGCCCGGTTAATGAGGTGTTAAACGATGTCCGACAAGCCCAAAACCAATCCCTGCCAGCCGCGCAAAGCCAGCGATGTGCAGCAATGGGACCGCGAAACCGATGTGGCAATTGTCGGTTTCGGCGGGGCGGGCGGCTGCGCTGCGATAGAGGCTGCGGATGCCGGCGCCAGTGCCATTATTTTTGAGCTGGCCAGTGCCAGTGGCGGCTCTACCGCAATGTCCAGCGCTGAAATCTACATGGGCGGCAACGGCGGTACCAGGGTGCAGCAGGCCTGCGGCTTCGAAGACAGCACCGAAGACATGTTTACCTACATGATGATGTGCGCCGGGCCACAGGCCGATGAGGAAAAAATCCGCAATTACTGTGAAAACAGCAAGGATCATTTCCAGTGGCTGGTGGATATCGGTGTGCCCTTCAAGGACAGCTTCCACAAGGAGCGGGCCATCATGTGCCTCACCGACGACGGTCTACTGTACACCGGCAGCGAGAAAGCCTACCCCTTCGTACAACAGGCCAAACCCTGTCCCCGCGGCCACAACCTGTACATAGAGGGCGACAACGGCGGCCCGCTGTTTATGAAAATTGTCACCGAGAATGTAAACAAGCGCGAGGCTATCACGGTCGAGTACGAAACCCGCGCCCTGACGCTTATCGTCGATGAGCAAGACGAGGTGGTCGGTCTGGTCATCAGGCAAAATCAGCAAGAGCTCAATGTCCGGGCAACTAAAGGCGTCATTCTCTGCGCCGGCGGTTTCGTAATGAACGAGGACATGATCCGCAAATACGCTCCCATGCTCACTGTTGGCAACACCCCCATCGGCAACCCCGGCGACACCGGCACTGGCATCCAGATGGGAATGGCCGTGGGCGGGGCCGCGATCAACATGCACGAGGGCTTCATCACCCTGCCCTACTACCCGCCGGCCAGTATGACCAAAGGCATCGTGATCAATGACAGGGGGCAGCGCTTTACTAATGAAGACACCTACCACGGACGCCTGGCCTCATTTGTGCTGCGACAGCAATCAGAGCGCATCTATTTCATCCTCACCGTGGACCAGTACGGTGACTATGAACGCGTAAGCTATATGGGTGCCGAGGTTGCTGGCACCGGTGAAACGGTGCAGGAACTGGAAGAAGAGCTGGGCCTGCGCGAGGGCACGCTGCAACAGACCGTCAAGCTCTACAATGAAGATTGTGCCAACGGCGAGGACACCCAGTGCCACAAAGCCGCCGAGTGGCTGGAAGTGCTGGAACCGCCACTGGTGGCACTGGATATCACTCCCGGTCGCGGTGTTTTCCTGCCCTTCTTCACCCTGGGCGGATTGGACACCCTGCCCAGCGGTGAGGTAGTCAACCCCCTGCGGCAGGTCGTCCCCGGGCTCTATGCTGCTGGGCGCACAGCCTGTGGTGTAGTGCGTCGGGCCGAGGGCTACAGCAGCGGCATGTCGGTGGGAGACGCAAGCTTTTCAGGTAGACTGGCGGGCAAACAAGCTGCCGCGAGGGCAATCTCATGAAATACCTGCACACCATGGTACGCGCCAGGGACCTGGACCAGACCCTGGATTTCTACTGCGACAAGCTGGGCCTGGTGGAAGTGAATCGCTACGACAGTGAGGCGGGGCGTTTCACCCTGGTCTTCCTGGCAGCGCCCGGGGATGTCGCCAGCGCCGAGCAGGGCCAGAGCCCGCTGGTGGAAATCACCTGGAACTGGGACACCGAGTCCTACGATGGCGGCCGCAACTTCGGGCACCTCGCTTACCGCGTGGAAAATATCTACGACCTGTGCCAACGCCTGCTGGACAAGGGCGTGGTGATCAATCGCCCGCCCCGGGATGGACATATGGCCTTTATCCGTTCTCCCGATGGCATTTCCATTGAGTTGCTACAGGAAGGTGAGTCACTGCCACTGCAAGAGCCCTGGGCGTCGATGGAAAACACAGGCGCCTGGTAATCGACGCGCCGCGAGAGGCTATGCAGCTAGGAAGTTGATGATCCAGCGCGCCACGCGCTGCGCCTGGTGCTCACCCACCAGCGACGCCATCCCCAATGTGTAGGCGGCCTCGCCAATCCGTTCCTTGCGGAACTCCATGATCTGCTGTGCATAGCCCGGCACAAACTCCGGGTGCCCCTGGAAAGTCAGTATGTGATCGCCGAGCTGGCACACGGCGTTTTCACAGAATTCACTGCCGGCGAGAACCTGCGCACCATCCGCCACGGTTACTACCTGGTCCTGGTGAATGACCAGGATATCCAAATCCAGATCTCCCTGGTCATGCCAGGCCGGGACCGAGCTGAAGTGGTGGGTATGTAAGCCCACACCCCAGCCCCTGGGTGACTTTTGGGTCGATCCACCCAACGCCTGGGCCACTAACTGGTGGCCGAAACAAATACCCACCAGTTTTTTGCGCCGCTGGTGCAACTGCCGCACAAAATCCATCAGGGTGGCAATCCAGGGCTTGTCGTCGTAGACGCTCGATTTGCTGCCGGTGATAAGATAGGCATCGACTTCGTCGATAGCGGCCGGGTACTCGCCGCACTCCACATCGTATACCGTGAACTCCAGACTCGGGTCCGCACTGCTCAACAACGCGACAAACATATCCGGGTACTCGCCGAAATCCGGCACCCACTCGGGCCGCACCACATCGGTTTTCAGTATGCCCAGCTTCATACGTGACTCACTCATACACTCCGGATTGGACCTGGTCTTCGCGACGGCACTAACGCACCGCACCATTGGCAGGCCATCATAGGTAGCGTATGAGAGGCTGTCCATAGGCGGATGAGGCTGGTAATGTGTGCCCTCCACCCGCCACACGGTTATCACGACTTGCACTTCCATAGATTTTTTATCATGGCGATGTTGCTGTGCAGCGCCGCTGCCAACGCATTCACCGGTTCCGATTCCTGCCAGGGCTGCCATGCCGAAGAACATGCCCTGTGGCAAGGCTCCCACCACGACCTGGCGATGCAGTTGCCTAGCGCTGAAACGGTATTGGGAGACTTCGATAACGCCAGCTTTACCTATAACGGCACCACCTCCCGCTTCTTTCGACGCGGCGACAAATTCATGGTCAACACTGATGGTGAAGACGGCAAGGCGCAGGACTTTGAAGTCACCTACGTGTTCGGTGTACACCCGCTGCAGCAATACCTGTTGCCATTGTCCCGTGGACGGCTGCAGGCGCTGAGTATCGCCTGGGACGCCAGAGCCGAGTCCGAGGGCGGGCAACGCTGGTATCACCTGTATCCCGATGAAACGGTGGATTTCAAGGATCCCCTGCACTGGACCGGCCCCTACCAGAACTGGAATACACGCTGCGCCGAGTGCCACAGTACCGATGTGCAAAAGAATTACAGCGCCGCTACCCGCAGCTTTGACACCCGTTTCGCGGAATTGAATGTGGGCTGTGAAGCCTGTCACGGCCCCGGTGAGAAGCACCTGGCACTGGCCAAATCAGGGCAACTGGCCAACGCTAAAAACGGTGGATTCCCGACAGCGCTGGCGCAGCGAGGGGAGTGGGTACTCGCCCCTGATGCAAGCATCGCCACGCGCAAGGAACCGCTGCCATCCAATGCGCAGATCGACAGCTGCGGCCGCTGCCACTCGCGCCGGGGAACACTCGGGGATTACCACTACGGCGCGAATCTGCTGGACACCCACCGTTTGTCATTACCGGAATGGCCCCTGTACTACCCGGATGGCCAGATCCGCGATGAAGACTATGTCTACGGCTCTTTCGTACAGAGCAAAATGCATATGGCCGGAGTGGTATGCAGCAACTGCCACGAGCCGCACAGTATGAAATTGCGCGCGCCCGGCAACGCCGTCTGTGCCCAGTGCCATGTACCGGCACGCTTTGATTCACCCCAGCATCATCGACACGAAGCGGGCTCCACCGGCGCACAATGCGCCAACTGCCACATGCCGGAAACCACCTACATGGGCGTTGACCCCCGCCGCGATCACAGCATGCGCATACCCCGCCCGGACCTCAGTGTCGTCATGGGTACGCCCAATGCCTGCAACCAATGCCACCAGGATAAAGATGCCAGTTGGGCACTGGGCGCACTGCGCGGCTGGGGTGTCAACTTTCGCGACACGGGCAATCACCTGGGCCGCACGTTCCAGCGCTTTGGCCAGGGCGATAACCGCACAGCGCCAGCGCTGGCACAAATCGCCGCAGCAGACAGCAGCGCTCCCATCTGGCGCGCGACCGCCATGGAAGCACTGGGCCAGATCGGCGGCCGCGACGCTCTGCAAACCGCCACCACCATGCTGTACGACGATGACCCCCTGCTGCGCGTCAGCACGGTGCGTTCGCTGGAACGCTTGCCGATACACCAGCGCTTTCAATTGCTGATGCCGCTGGTGGACGACGACATCACCTCCGTGCGCATGGAAGTGGCCAGCTCGCTGGCGGGTGTCCCGCTGGACCAAGTTGATCCAGCGCAGGCGCAACAACTAAGCACCCTCTTCCAGGAGTATGTGGACATTCTGCAGCAACACGCGGATATGCCGGGCGTACAACTGCAACTGGGTATTTTCTATGTCACCCGGGGTGATAACAAGGCAGCGGAAGCTGCGTACCGGGAAGCACTCTACCTGAACCCGCAATTAATTCCCGCCTACCTGAACCTGGCGGATCTGTTGCGCGGCGCCTCCAGGGAGAATGAAGCCAGGGAACTGTTGTTGCAGGCTCTGCAAGTGGATCCACAGAACGGTCCGACCCTGCACGCCCTGGGACTACTGGAAACCAGGAGCAGTGATCCAAAGGCCGCCCTCGATTACCTGGGAAGGGCGGCGCAACTGGAAACCGCGGGCACCCGGCATCGCTTTGTCTATGCCATCGCCCTGCATGACCTGGGACAGCCGCAGCAGGCCATTACCGAGCTGCAAAAACTGTTGCGCAGCGTGCCTGGGGACCCGGATGTACTGACGGCGCTGGCCAACTACCACGCTGAACTGGGGCAACGCCAACAGGCGCTGGGCTATGCCAGGACCCTGACAGAAATGGCACCGGGTAACCGCAATTACCAGCAGTTGTTGCAGAGCCTGTCGCAGGGAACTCCTTAGAGAACCCCCTCAAGCTAGAGACCCTGCACAAACTCCAGCAGCAGGCGATTGAGTGCCGCGGGCTGCTCCTGTTGCACAAAGTGGCCGGCCCCGGGCAGCAGCTCCATGCCGCGCAGGTCTTTCACTCGCTCCTGCATGGTGACAAAGTCCTGCTCGCTGCCCAGCTTGACCACCGGGTCTTCCGCGCCACCAACAAACAGGGCGGGCACCTGGACATCCGCATGGGCACTGTCGCGAAACATCTGCCAATTGCGATCCATGGCGCGGTAGGAGTTAATGCCACCGATAAAGGCCAGCTGCGGTCCCGCGCAAAGATACTCGTTCAGGTAGTAGTCCATGTCCACTGTGGAAAGCCAGGGCCACGGTGGCCCGGATTCGGGCGCTTGCAGTACATCGATATAGTGGGTGCCCTCACTCGGGTAGTTTTCCCAGCTGAGCAGTTCACCATCGGCACTCAGTGCCCAGAATAACTTACTGAGGAATTCTCGTTCGCGCCCGGCATAACTGGCCTCCGCCACCCCCACGGACTGGTAGTAGTGCATGTGGAAGAAATGATTTTCGGCGATGGCGGCAAACATCTGCGAGGGCAGCACATCACTGCCGCCAGCCAGGGGCATGTCATAGGGTACGCACAATGGCGCAATACCACGCAGCCTTTGCGGATAGTGAACAGCCATGTGCCAGGCGAGGTTGGCGCCGAAATCATGGCCAAGCAACACCGCGCGCTCCTCACCGAAGTGATCCATTACCGCCAGTACGTCCGCGCTGGTCTTGTCGAGGGTGTAATCGTCGCTGGACAGGGGCCTGGAGCTACGACCA
>CBDTVJ010000058.1:0-13590 GCA_965363655.1 uncultured Halieaceae bacterium
TTAAAATCGAAGGCCTGGAAGCGGTCTATGTCATCGCCAGTGACCACGTTAACAGTGGCTGCGATATCCTGAACATTTTCCGAGCGCTTCTGGGCAGTAACAATCACTTCTTCCAGCACCATTTGTGCCATGGACGGGGCAGCGACCACGGCCAGCGCGGAGGCGATAGCTGTCCTGCGAAGGGTGGAGCGTGTTCGAGTGCTGTTGTTCATGATGCGATACCTTTGCGGGTTGTGGCGCACCATCCGGCGAAACTGTAGCGCGTCGGGGCACCTTGATTATTATTCCTGCCAGCCGGTGCATCGAGGCATTAACTGACAGGCGTATTCAAAGCAGTACTGCAGACAACGATATGCCAGTACCGTAGTGGTTTATATGACATATTCGGTCATTATTACCGACCTGAGCCGCCAGCGGGCGTGGTTGGTTCGGGTGATTAAACCCGAAGGGAATTTGGGGGTGGTATGCCGGGCGAAATCGCCCGGCGAAGAGGTTCCTAGTGGGCTTCCTGGTCAATCCACTGCCTGAACAGCGTGTACCAGATAGACAGTATGACCGCGCCGGCAAACAGGCCAATAATGCCGGACATGATCATGCCGCCAATAGCACCGATCAGGATGACCGGCATGGGAATATCCAGGCCACGCCCCATTAACAGGGGCTTGAGGAAGCTGTCACTGGCCCCTGCCAGCACTTGGTAGACGGCGAAAATGCCGGCCGTAGTGGCATCGGCGGTGGAGAACATATAGACGATGATCGGTGCCAGCACGATCAAGGGTGGCAGTTGGGCGATAGCCAGTACCAGTATGATGGCGCTCCACAGGGGGGCGCCGGGAACGCCCGCCACCACCAGCCCGATGGCAATAAGAGCAGTCTGGATGACGGCCACCCCGACCACTCCCTGTAGCACTGAGCGCACGGTTGCGACTATCAGCTGTGCCCACTGGCCACCCTGTTGTTCACCACCTATGCGCACGAAAAAGCGTCGCGCACCCGCTCCGCAACTGTCGGCGAAGGTCATAAAACCACCGGCGATAATGATCGACACCATAAACATCAGTACGCCCAGCAGGCTGCCGCCTATGCGCTTGAGGGCGTTGCCGCTTAAATCCTTGATCTGCGTGGCATTGTTTTGCACAAACGTTTCCAGGTCACTGCTGGCGGTGCTCCAGGAGGCAAACAGTTTCTCGCCAATCACGGGCCACGTTGCCACTTTGGCCGGCGGTGGGGGTACCTGCAATGTGCCGGCTTCCAGCGCCGCAGTGAGTTTTTTGACGCCGCCCAACATCGCATCCGTCGCCGACCAGGTCGGTATGACCAGTACCAGTATGAATAGCAGACTGACCAGGATGGCGGCAAGTCCGCGTTTTCCACCCAGTTTGGGCTCCAGCCACTTCACCAGTGGGAAAGCCGCCATGGCGATGATGGCGCCCCACATGATGGGCACAGTAAAGGGCTTGATAATGTCGTAGGACAGGACCAGTAACAGGCCCAGCAAGCCGATGCGCAGGCTCGACTCAATCATATTGCGGACAAAGAGTGGATCGTAGCCCGCTTTAGGCTGTTCATCTTCCATGGTGTTCACCTCCAAATTATAATCTTATGATGCTGTGTGGTCTTTTCGCCAGGGCCATTATGGCTCGGCTATTACCATTACGGAAGCGGTTAAACCAAAACGCAGTTCCACTCCTGCGGGTACTTTTTCCAGTTTTATCCTTACAGGTATGCGCTGGGCCAGGCGAATCCACTGAAAAACCGGCTTGATGCTGGGTAGTAATTTTGTCCCGACGTTGCCATCTGAGGGCGCAATGCCCCAGCCAAGGGATTCCACGGTGCCCTGCAGCGGCTGGTCGGGGTAGGCCATGAGGGTGACCCGGGCTGGATCGCCAATTTTGAACTTTCCTATCTGGCTTTCGCGGAAGTAGCCGAATACCCAGAAGCTATTGCTGTCCACCAGCGCCAATATCGGGGTGCTGGCCACTGCCTGGGTGCCGATCTGGAAATCCACGTTGGACACGTAGCCATCCACTGCGGCATGCACATGGGTGTAGTCCAGGTTGAGTTTGGCAGAGCGCAGGCTCTCTTTGGCTACATCGATCTGGCTGAGTGACTGTAGGTAATTTGCTTCGCGGCGATTCAGGTCTTTTTGCGATATGGCGCCGGGGTCCTTGGCGAAAATTTCCAGCAAACGCTGGTACTCGATGTTGGCGGACCTGGAGCCGATGATCGCCCGCTGCAGGTTGGCATCGGCCTGGGCGATGGTGATTTCAAAGGGCTCGGTGTCCAGTTCGAACAATAAGTCCCCCGCCTGCACGAACTGGTTGTCGATGACGGCAATGTTAGTCACCATGCCCGAGACCCTGGGTGCTACCTGGATGACATGACCCCGTACCTGCCCGTCACGTGTCCACGGATTGTCGATGTACTCCTCGAAGGCCTGGTAGGCATACCAGGCGACGGCTGCGATGATGACCAGGTTGATGGCACCGAGGCCGAGTTTCTTGATTGTGTTCACTGCATCGATCCCTATATTTTTATCCAGAAAGCGTTCATCAGCAGAATGTACAAGGTCATGAGAGTGAGGAACGTGGTAGATGGAAACATAATGTAGCGACTCAGGCGCAATTTATTCAACAGTTTGACGCTGATCCAGGTGGCGAGCAGCGCGCTGACAAAGACCGGTAGCAGTGGCGACAGGTAGACATCACCCAGGGCCAGCTCATGGGGTAACTCATTCATTGCGGTCCTCCCCGTTGATGGTCTCCGGCTGTAGGTAATCACCCCAGTCGGTACGCGATTTCATTATTTCCACCGTCGCCGGCTTGACGATTGGATTACTTTTGAAGGATTCCCAACCACCACCCAGGGCCTTGTACAGCGCTACCAGCTGGTTAGCGATATTACCGCGGGTCTGGGCGTAGGCATCTTCACGCACCGTCATCTTTTCAACGGTACTCAACAGGCGCTGGTAGGTGACCAGGCCGTTGTTGTACTGGTTGGCGGAAATATTAAATGCGCGGATGGATGCCGTCACCGCATTGAAGTCATACTCGCTCTTGTCAACGGTGTTGCGATAGCCCTCCAGCGCATTGGTCACTTCACTGACCGCCTGCAGCACGCTCTGGTTGTAATTGGCCAGGCTTTCCTGGAAGGCGGCATCTTCGATACGCACCCGGTTCTTGATGCGGTCATACTGGAAGATGTTCCAACTTAGCCCCGGGCCGATAGATGCCGTTACCGCGTCGGAAAAATCGAAGCTGTTGCTGGATCTTACCGTCTGGCTCACCCCTACCGAGCCGAACAGGAAAAATTGCGGATACAGGTCCGCTTCGGCCAGCCCGATACGCGCGCTTTGCGCACGGGTAGCAAGCTCTGCTACCTGCAGGTCTGGTCTACGCAGCACCAGTTGTGAATTAATGGCGCCATTGAGCGTTGGCGCTGTGGGGATTACAGAATGTTTGACATAGTCGGTTGATACCAGGCCTACCTGCATCGTTTTACTCAGGCGCTCCTCAAAATCAGGCGTATCCCGTTCCTCCTGCTTAAGCAGAGGTTCGACTTTCTGCGGCAAGGTGCCCAATAAAACAGCCAGTGCGTTGCGTGCCTGCAATCGTGAGATGTTGAGCACGGGCAGGGAGGACTGGGTGGCGTAAAGCTGGGTTTTTGCCTGTTGCACATCCAGTTCAGAAACATTGCCTGAGTCGTATTGCACCTGGGTCATTTCTACTACCCGCTGCTGGATAGCGATATTCTGCCGGGACAGGAATATGCGCTCCTGGGTGGTGCGGTAGTTGATGTAGTTGCGGGCGATCTCTGCACTGATGGTTACCAGCACATCGTGGTAGGAGGCGATGGAGGCATAGAGGCTGGCCTCGGCGGACTCGATGCCCCGGGCGTACTTGCCCCAGATGTCCATCTCCCAGCCCACATCCAGGCTGGCACCGGCTGACTTGAACCAATCTTCATTGCGGTACAGTCCTGTGTAGTTACCATTAAGCTGCTGTTGCTGTGGGAAGATAAGCGCGTCGCTGATGCCCAATGCGGCCCGAGCCTGGACGATTCGCAATCCCGCCGCTTCTATGGACAGGTTCTGCTGCGCGCCTCGCTCTACCAGGTCATTCAGCACCGGGTCTTCGAATAACTTCCACCAGTCGGTGACCTCACGGGTGTCCTGCGCGGCCTGCTCTGCATTCCACTGCGAGGGAAGGGCGGGCTTCTCCGGTGCCTCATAGTCGGGGCCTACCGTGGTGCAGGCGACCAGCACCATGCCGGCCAAAAGCAAGCTGAGGCGTTGTAACGCGTTAATTGCCGGGAAAATGACTGCCCGCATGGCTAGAACCTTGTTTCTTCGAGTTGCTGCCAGTCCAGGGCCAACTGCGCTTCGCGGCAGGCCTCGATACTGGTCAATATGGATGCCTGCAGGTTCAGGAATACATAGAATTCTGCCAGCTGCGTTGGATCATACCGTGCCAATGAATGATCGCCCAGTAGTTCATCCAGGCGCTGTTCTATGTCCGCGAGGTTCGAGCGCAGCTGCTCGAAAGGCTCGCCCGGGCCTCGCTGGGCCAGGTTTTCGCACAGTGCCGCGATTGGATGCCCATTGCTACGCTGCCGCGCGGCAGTTATCAGTGGGTTCACGGCAAATTGATGGCGGCGCAGGGCCAGCACCTGCAGTTGGCCATACAACAGCTCACAGCTGCGATTCAGTGCCTCGATATGCTGCATCCCATTATCGGTAAAAAAGGCACTGTCGACCTGGGCGCCCCAGCTGTGCATCTTGTCCAGCAGGGAGCCGCCACTGCCCAGCAAAATACCGGTTAATCTGTTGCCCAGCGTGGCTGGCATGGAGTTGTTCCGCAGCCACTTCGCGCAGTGCAGGAAAAAACGGCGCCGGAGACTGGCGTAGAGTCGCTCCGGCTTGCTGGTGAAGGGAAAGTACACAGAGATGATCAGTGTTGCGCAAATCATGTAGAACATCAGGATCGTCAGCATGATGGCATCGACGTGATAGTTCATGCTGTTCTGGATGCCCAGGGTGAAGAGGCCCAGCAGGAAGAAAATCGATACTGGCCCCTGGAATGCGTAGAAGCCTATAAATGAATAGCCGAACAGGAACACAGCCAGCTGCGTCCAGTGAGTCATGTGCGGTAGCAGGAAGATGTAAGCAGGCAGGGCGAACAGGAATCCCAGGGTAAAGAGGATGATGAGCAGCTTGGGTGTGGCCGGCGTATAGGACACCAGCGGTATCAGCACCGTACACATTGTGACGAACATAAAACCGCCGGGCGGGTTCCAGGTCATCCAGATGGCAGTGGCAATCCAGAAGGTAACAAAGGCACGTAAGGCGGTCTTCAGGTTTTCCAGGTCCAGCCAGACAAATGCCGCTTTGCCTCTGGGGTGGCGATTTGAAGTAAAACCTCTGTGGTCGAAGAGCATGCTGTCCTGTGCCGCCCCCAGGTCCAGCAATACCTGCTGCAGCTTGTGCAGGAGTTCCGCACGGCTGATTACTGCAGCTGCAACCAGGTGACTGCCTTCGCCCAGGCTATCGCGGTTCAGTTGAACTTCCAGCGCCTGTAGCGCTGCGGTTCGCTGTTGGCCATGCCAGGCATTGTCTATTGCGCCAAACAAGGTATCGATGTGGCGCAGTATCTCGCCATAGTTGCCAATGTGCCGGGCGTAGTCCACGGGCTCACTGGCCTCTTGCTTGAGAGCGGGGATCACGATGGCGTGAAGTTCCTCGTAACAGCTGACCACGCAGTTCCATTCTGCCAGGTAGTCCGTGACCCCATCCGCATTGCCTTTGGCCGAGGCGAATTGCGTCTGGAACCTTTGTTCTGTGTCCAATAGTACAGCCATGAAGGCATCGAGGGAGGCTTCCCGTGGCTCATCGCTGCGCACCAGTCGCTCAAAGGCTTGCCGATAACCCCGGCTTACGCCTACCGCCAGCTCACGGGTATTGTCGGCAGTGCGCACCGGCCACAACATGCTGGCCACTACCGTATAAACGATTACGCCAAAGGCAGTCATGAACGCGCGATCCACCCCATACAGGAATGCGCCCTCAGCATCTCCGCCATTGAACACCATCAGGGTGACCACAGCGGTGAGCATAAATACCGTGCTGTCACCCTGGTAGGCGTTATAAAGGTAGATGATGAATGCGACAGTAATCGAAACCGCCAGTAGATACACCATACGATCCTGGGGGAAGAGCGCTATCAGGCCGAGTCCGAGAATCGCACCGGCTACTGTCCCCATTACTCGCAAGACGCCTTTCTGCAGTGATTCAGAAAGCAGGCCGGTCGCGGCGATGAGCATCACGGTGGTGGCCGCAGTCTGGGGCTGGGGCCAGCCCAGGGCCATGGGTATCAGGTAGGCCAGGGTCAGGCTCAGGGAGGTCTTCACCGCATACCTGAATTTGGCCGGGGGAGGGGCGACAGGGTTGGCTGCTTCCGGCGACTCCTCACTCACTTGGCTAGCTGGCATGCGTCCCGTGGTTCCTGGTCTTGTTGTTTTGCTCGCGCCCCGGCGAGCCCTGTCGGGGTTTAGTCTAGTCGATGAGGAGATGTACGGCTAATTGTGATAACTTTAAATGCTATCGAGTAACAAGGGGTTGGTCATGGCTTTGCAATGTAAAAATGCTGTTCGATGTTTGGTGCTTCCGCTACTGGGGCTGGTCGCTGCCACTCACGCAGTGGCACTGACAGATACGGATGTGAAGAGGCTGGGAAAGAAATGTGAAGCGGCCAGGTCAGAAGCACTGGCGCCTATTCGCGCTGAGCGTACCCGGGTTTGTATAGAGCAGCAGCTCAAAAGCAAGGGCCATTGTGAGCGCTACTACACTACCTATGGCAATGTGGCACCCTCGGCCAGCGGCACTCCGACACAGGGGTATTACTATAATCTTCCCGAATGTCAGGAGTGGTTGACGGCCAGGGAAAAGCTGCGCGTAAGTCGCTCCCGGTGATGGTTTAGAAAAGAATATTCAAAGTCATACTGCAGGTCGTGCTGCTGGCCTGAGTACCTGGTAGTTGATTTTGCTAGATAGAATACGCGTCCTGGTAGGGCGCCATGGTACTGGTCAGTCGGTGTTTTGGTAGACCAGGAACAGCACCACCAGCAGCACGGTCAGCCACAGGAAGGACAGGATTTTCCAGAAGAATATGGTGTTGCCTTCGGTACTGGTGACCAGCCCGTCTTTGAGAAACTCCGGGTTGGGGTGTTGTAGATCGCGCATGAATTCTTCCAGTGAGGCATAGCGTTCCGCTGGATTATTCTTGCAGCCTTTTTCCAGCGCCATATCAAACCACACCGGGATGATCTCGCGATGCTGGTTGCTGGGGACGTACTCCAGCTGATAAAAATCTTCCAGGCTTTTGCAATGTTCCATGCGTCTCCCATAGGGAAGTTGTCCGCCGGTAAACATTTCGTAAGCTATGACCGCCAGTGAATAGATATCGCCTTTCACATAGGTATTGATGCCGAACCGATAGGAAGGATCGGCGTAATCCAGGGTGCCCAGCGCAATTTCCTGTTCGAAGGGGTTGAATATTTCCTGTAAGCCGGGGGCATAGACGGCGCCAAAATCGACAATTTTGATGCTGTCATCCGGGAGGATCATTATATTCCCGGGCTTCAGGTCCTGGTGCACTACCTGTTGCGAGTGCATGGCCAAAATACCGTCAGCTATCTTCAGGATCATATCTGCCAGTACGCTGGGCCTGGCCTCTGGGTTCTGCTCAATCCATTTTTGCAGTGTAATGCCGGGTACTTTTTCCATCAGGTAGTAGAGAAATTGTTTCTCGCCTTTCCTGGCGGGTATGATGCTCACGACATTGGGGTGGTCTATGCGACTGCCGATCCATTCCTCGGCGATAAAACGCTCGATGTAGGCAGGGTCGTCGTCATAGTTGGCTGACGGGGTTTTCATGACCAGTTCGTTGCCGGTCGCCAGGTCCCGAACAGCGTAGAGCTGGCTGCGCTCACTTGCCCAAAGTTCCTGCAGTACTTCGTAACCGTCGATTTTCAGGCCGGGCCGTAGTTCTGGTGGAAATGGCAGCTTGGTAAGTCGCTCGCTGAAATCAGCGCGTTCCTCTACACCCAATCGGTCGACGCGTAGCAGGCAGCAGCTGAGATTGTCATCACTGCCGGCCTCCAGTGCAGTTTTTATAAGGCTGTCGCAGGTGCTCTGCAGGTCATCCTGGCCCTGCTCAATCGAGTCCCTGATCTGCTCGTCGCTGAGGAAATCGTGAATGCCGTCGCTGTCCAGGAAGAAGATATCGCCTTGTTGCAGTTCTACTGTAGCGGCGTCGATATTCAGGGTGGTGTCCATGCCCATGGCGCGAATCAGGTATTGCTTCTCATTGGAGATCGCGGCCACATGGTCTTTGGTAAGTTGTTTAAATGTCCCGTCTTTGGCCGACAGGCGGTAGATCCTGCTGTCACCGACATGAAACAGGTAGGCCAGATGTGACTTGATGACTACCAGGCTTAGCGTACAGATATAACCGCGAGCCTCGTTGGGCATTTCGCGACCCAGGTCGTACAGCTCACTATTGAGGCTGGTCAGGGTTTTCTGGATTGCATGCTTAACGCTCCATAGTTCAGGCGTGGTGAAGTAATTTTCCAGAATGGCCTGCACTGAACGATGAGCGGCTTCTTTTCCCGCTTCGGCGGAGCTGACACCATCGGCAACAACTGCCACCGCGCCCTTGGTGCTCAGTAAGCCACCTTCCGGCACACGGAAGCCGATGGCGTCCTCGTTGATGGACTTGTTGGCCCCCGCATTGGTGCTGGTGGCCACAGTCGCCTTGAAAGATCTGGCGTGTTCCAAGAGATCGTCTCCGCTATACGGTTGGCCCTTCGATTATGGAAGGGGCGGCTCATCTTACATCAAGTTACATCGATCAATTCCACTGTGCCGTCGGGTAATACCTCTGCCATTTTACCTTCCGGTTCTTCGAGAAAGATTACCAACAAAAACACCAGACCGGCTGACGCGGCGATCAGCAGGAAAAATGTGCTGTAATCGACGAAGGACAGGGCGGTGAGGTAAGTGACGGCCCCGACGTTGCCATAAGCGCCGGTCATTCCGGCGATTTGCCCGGTCATGCGTCGTTTTACCAATGGCACCATGGCAAAGACTGCACCCTCGCCAGCCTGAACAAAAAAGGAGCAGCACATGGTGGCTATGACCGCGACGGGTATCCACCAGCCGCCGTTGATCTGGCTAAGCCCGAAGTAGCCCACTGCCAGACCGCAGATCAGTATCATGAGTACTTTGCGTCGGCCGAATTTGTCACTCATCCAGCCGCCACTGGGCCGTGCCACCAGGTTCATAAAGGCGAATCCGGATGCCAGCAGGCCCGCCGTGACCGGATCCAGCCCTTCAAAGGTATCCAGGAAAAACAGGGGCAGCATCGACACGACGGCCAACTCTGAGCCAAAGGTAACAAAATAGGACCAGTTCAGAATGGCAACCTGCTTGAACTTGTAGCGTTGCATTTGTGGAACGCCTTCTTTCAAGTGCTCGACGTTGACTTTCCATATCTGGCTAGCCTGAAACAGGTAGAGTAGTACCAGCCCGGCGTAGATGAAGGTGCATGCCGTGCTGCCCAGTAGACCAAGGTTGGCCGGTGATAACTTCCAGGTGAGTACCGCCAGTGCAATGTACATGGGGATATTCATGAATAGCAGGAACCAGAAGTCGCCCCAGTTGGTCACTTCCAGTCCGCCGGATTTCTTGGGCTTGAAGTAGGTTGAGCCCTTTGGCGTATCACGCACGTTGAAGAAATAGATTACACCGTAAATAGCGGCGATAACCCCGGTTGAACCGATGGCATAGCGCCAGCCATCATCGCCACCAAACATTAGCGCAAGGGTGGGTAGGCTCATCGCAGCCGCGGCGGAACCGAAATTTCCCCAGCCGCCATAGATGCCTTCTGCCAGGCCGACCTGTTTGGCCGGAAACCATTCCCCCACCATGCGAATGCCAATGACGAAACCAGCGCCTACAAAACCCAACAGGAAACGGAATAGAGCCAGTTGCTCATAGCTGTTCGCTGTGGCAAACAGCACGCAGATGCAGCCTGAGATGATCAGCAGCGCACTGTAGACATGGCGTGGACCAAACTTGTCCACCAGGATACCGATGACTATTCGCGCCGGAATCGTCATGGCCACGTTCAGGATCATCAATGCCTTGACCTGCTGTGCGGAAAGGTCAAAAGCTTCCTTGATCACCGCCAGCATAGGCGCGTGACTGAACCAGACCACAAATGTCAGGAAAAATGCGAACCAGGTAAAGTGTAGTGTCCTGACTTTAGGGTCTTTAAAGTCGACTAAATTGATACGGCTTTCCGACATGTTCCAGCTCCACATGGATTTTACTGAGCGCAATGTATTTTCTATGGCATGGAGTGGCGTTGATGTAGATCATGCGCGACAACTTTCTGTATAGAGGGAAATCGTTGAACTACTCCTAAAGTGGTAGTCGTCCTGGGTCTTTTATTCCTTATATATCAAGTGCTTAATGGCTTCCTCAAGCGTGCACCGCACAGTGGTAGCTGAGGCTGGTTAATTGGTGGTAGGGCGGTGCAGGAGGGTTGGCCGGGAGTGTTTCGGGAGTGTTATTGGGAGTGTTATTGGGGAGGGTGCCTATTTCTGTAATTCCACCAGCCAGACAGCAGCCTCCACCCTTGAGCGGAAGCCCAGTTTTTTCATCAAGTGCTTTACGTGAACCTTTACTGTTGCTTCAGCTATGTCCAGTTTGCGGCCAATTAGCTTATTGCTCAGGCCCTCGGCAATGTACTTGAGAATTTGCTGCTCCCGGCGGGTAAGGGATTCCAGGGAGCGGCCCTGTGGCTTGTCAGCTTCGCGTAACGACATCGCCAGCACCTCGGCCAGTTGCGCGCTGAGTACCATCTTGCCTGAGCAAGCGTTGCGAATGCTGTTGACCAATTCCTCCGGCTCAGTGTCCTTCAGTAGATAGCCGTCTGCACCGGATTTAAGTGCGGAAACCACGTCCGAGCGATCATCCGATACCGTAAAAACGACAATGCGGGCACTGACATCTGCATCGCGCAGGGCTACCAGGGTTTCAATGCCGTCCATGCCTTTCATACTGAGATCCAGCAGGATCAGGTCCGGATCCAGCAGCAGGGCCTGTTGTACTGCGCTTATGCCATCTGCAGCCTCACCGACCACGTCGATGTCATCCTCCAGCTCCAGTAGCTGGCTCACGCCCTTGCGTAACAAGGGATGGTCATCAACCAGTAGGACAGTGCTTGTTGAATCAGGCATGCAGGTTCCTGTGTTGCTCGCATGAAGAAGAAAAAGTGATGATATCAGGTAGACCCGTAGTTAAGAGTGTAAAAGTTAAGCGTGTAAAAGTTAAGCCTGCAATATTTGCTGCGCGGGCTTCAGCGTCAACTGGACGCGGGTGCCCCCCGCCGGGAGACGGGCGTAGGTCAAGGTACTATCAAGTCGCTGCGCGCGCTCCTGCATGGTGTAAATGCCATAGTGATGCTGCTTTTCCGGGTTGTCCGGCATGCCCACGCCATCGTCCTCTATCACAAACACCGCCTCGCCACGGTCACTACGGCTACATCGCAGGATAATATTGTCTGCATTGGCATGCTTGATGGCGTTGTTAAGGGCCTCTCGCAATATATGCAGGGTATGGATATCTTCGTTGGCACTCATAATATAAGAGCCCAGTGCATAATCGAGTGTGATATTAGCCGGCGTTTGCGTATTGAATTCCTGCACTGTCTGCTCCAGGGCTATGCGCAGGTTCGGAACGTCCAGTTTGAGCCTGAAAGTCACCAGCAGCTCGCGCAGGTGTTTGTAGGCGGCGTTCAGCCCCTCCTGCAAATCCGTGATGGCATTTTCAATTTTTTCGCGCTCAAAATCCCGGTCGATCATTTTTTTAAGTCGTGCAGTTTCCAGTTTCATATAGGACAGTGACTGTGCCAGCGAGTCGTGGAGCTCCCTGGCTATGGTCGAGCGCTCTTCATGCAGGATAACCCGGCGTTCCTGTCCCAGCGTATGGTGAAAAGCAAAAGCGGTGGACAGGTTTTCAGCAACCGTTTTTAACAGTTGATAGCGCCATGATTCCAGGGGTGCGCCATTCGGTGTACGAATGTGCATATGACCGAACACGTCCTCGCGATTTTTCAACGGCAGGGAGAGCTTACCTGCCGAAGCATCCTGCAGGTTCCGTGGGGTCAGGTCGCATTCGTCACAATCACCAAAGCACAGGCTCTTGCCCTCGCTGTCAGTGGTAATAAGCTGGTAGTCGCTGTAATTGGGGGCGGGATTGACGCACAGGTTGATCATCTCAACCTCGACCAATTTTTTGAGGTCTGACAGGAATACGTTGAGTAGTTGCTGGTCGTAAGGGCTGGAGGTAATTTCCCGGGAGGTCTTGTAGAGGAAATAAAGAGCCTGGTTGGATTTGTGCAGTTCTTCGGTGCGCAACCTGACCTGGTCCTCCAGGGTGCGATACTGCTGCTGCAGGCTTTCGGTCATATCATTAAACGTCTGGCTGAGCAGCCCCAATTCATTATCACCGGCATAGCTGGTGCGATGATTCAGGTCTCCTGCCTTGACCTTTTCGGCGGCTTGAACGAGACCTCTTAGCGGTACGACCAGGTTGCTGTCTGCTTTCATGATGAAAAATATCAGGATAAAAATAATCAGGAAAATGCTCGTGCCCTCTGTCATACCCAGTAGCTCGATTTTGCCTTCCGTATTGCGCTGCAGGTTTGTCACCATGGTTTCAATGTCGCTTACATGGCTGGTCAGGTTTTCTTCGTACTGGATTCTGGCTTGTTCCCAGGAGAGGGAAGGCTGCACGGTCGCGGCGGATTGGAGTAGAGGTTCCGCATGTTTTCGCCAGTTCGCCACCACCTTGTCGTAACTCTTTTCCAGCGGCGCGTTCCCCGACGTTTGTATCGACTCAAAGATCGTCGATTGGTAGAGCTTCTCGGAAAACAGATTCATTTCCCTCAGTATTTGTTCCTGCGGGTCAGTGATCTCACCGGCACTGGCCAAAGCCAGGACATGTGCAATACGGTACGACTGCATCCGCAATGACCCCGCCAGGTTGATAGCCTCTGCATCGTTTTGTGTATGCATGGTTGTATAGACTGACAGGCCCATACTGGCCAGGGCCATTCCGGCGATCAAGAGCATAGCCAGAAAAATCTGGAAGATGACCGAGTTGCCGATTTGTGTGCTGAGAAATTTCATATTCTTCCTCGGTGACGGGGCTACTACCAAAGACTGCCCATCGCTGCTGTTAGTCAAAAAAAACCATCGAAATACTTGTATCTATCTGTTTTTAAAAAGATTTACGGGTCATGCCGTCTACCACTTTGGGGGTAATTCCAGACTGGGCCTGAAATCGCTACTGACGGCCCATTGACCCAGATCAACGCACTACTGCCGATAAATACTAAGTTATGCGCCGGTGGATTGAAATTGATTATGATCAAAGAGACTCGACAACAGGCATTATCCCTATCCTCTGGCACGGTAGCTTTCGCTGCGTGCTTTGCTGCGTGGACGATATTCTCCAGTCTCGGG
>CBDTVJ010000059.1:0-13320 GCA_965363655.1 uncultured Halieaceae bacterium
ACCTGATGCTGTGCCTGCTGCCCTTTGAAACGGATATTTACCGGCGCAACGATGTACCCGTGCGGTTTGTCGGTCACCCCCTGGCGGACGAGATATCCCATAGCCCCGACCGGGCCGCAGCGAGAGCCAGCCTGGCTCTTGCTCCGCAGGGAAAAGTGCTCGCCCTGCTGCCCGGCAGCCGTGCGGCGGAAATAGCGGCGCTGGCGCCCCTGTTTCTGCAAGTGGCGGACTTGCTGTGGCGGCACAACCCACAATTGTCCTTTGTCCTTCCAGCGGCGAATGCAGAGCGCGGGAATGAACTCAGGCAGTTGCTGCGAGCCTATCCGCAATTGCCTGTGACCCTGATACAGGGGCAGTCCCGGGAGGCCATGACGGCGGCGGATGCCGTGTTGCTGGCCTCGGGCACGGCGACCCTGGAAGCCGCCTTGCTTAAGCGTCCTATGGTGGTGGCCTATCGTATGGGGGCACTGTCCTGGTTGCTGTTATCAAAGCTGGTGCGTACGGAGTACGTTGCCCTGCCCAATATCCTGGCCGGCAAAGCGCTGGTGCCGGAATTGCTGCAGGGCGAGGCAACGACCGCTGCTCTGCTGTCCGCGCTGGCGCCGCTACTAGCTGGCCCCGATGGGGTGCCAGGAAGTACTCTGGAAGCATTTGACGCGATGCACCGGGAATTGCAGCGCGACTGCGCTGTCGAAACGGCTACAGCGTTGCTGGACCTGGTAGCCACCCGCAGGAGGAGCAATGCAGGATCTGTTTAAAGTGGATTACCACGGCCCCGATTTGGCGGGGGTAGACGAGGTGGGGCGAGGCCCGCTGGCCGGGGATGTAGTCGCCGCCGCAGTGATTCTGGATCCGCAACGTCCTGTTGCTGGCTTGCGTGATTCCAAGAAGCTCTCCCCGCGACGTCGCCTCGAACTGGCCGGGCTTATCAAGGAGCGCGCACTGGCCTGGTCAGTCGCCAGGGCCAGTGTTGCCGAGATTGACGAGCTCAATATTCTGCAGGCTTCCCTGCTGGCGATGCACCGGGCTGTGCAGGGCCTGGCCCTGCAGCCAGGCTACGTACTGGTGGACGGCAATCGTTTACCTCGCTGGGACTACCCAAGTGAGCCGGTGGTGAAGGGTGATGACCGGGTGCCCGCTATTGCAGCCGCGTCCATACTGGCCAAGGTCCAACGCGACAGTGAGCTTATCGCCCTGGAAGATGAGTACCCGGGCTACGGCTTTGCCTCGCACAAGGGGTATCCCACAGCCGCCCATTTGCAGGCCCTGCAAACCCTGGGCGTGACGCCGGTGCACCGGCGCAGCTTCGGTCCGGTAAAAAAAATACTGGCGGGCGCTTAGCTGCGGTACAACATTGGTGACAAGCGGCGTAGAATCATTGCATGACTGATTTTGTTCATCTTCGCCTGCATACAGAGTACTCCCTGGTCGACGGCCTGGTCCGGATCAAACCCCTGGTCAACAGGGTGGCCGAAATGGGTATGCCCGCCGTGGCGATTACCGATGTCTGTAATTTCTATGGCCTGATCAAGGCCCACAAAGCCGCGTTTGCCGCCGGCATCCAGCCGATTTTCGGGGTGGATTTGGTGGTGATGGATGACGACGATCCTGAGAGGGCCTATCCCCTGTGTCTGCTGGCGATGAACCAGTCCGGTTATCACAACCTGACCTTGTTGATATCGCGGGCCTACACCGAAGGCCAGTACCTTGGCATGCCCTATGTCAGCAAGACCTGGCTGGCTGAGCACACAGAAGGCGTCATAGCCCTGTCCGCAGGTGCTGCTGGCGATGTCGGGCAGGCCCTGTTGGGAGAGCGACAGGAGCAGGCGATTGAGCGCGCTCGCTACTGGATGCAGCTGTACCCTGGCCGTTTTTACCTGGAGTTACATCGCACCGGTAGGGAGGGGGACGAGATACACTTGCACGCGGCGGTGAAGCTGGCGCAGGAATTACAGTGTCCGGTAGTGGCCACTAACGATGTGCGTTTCCTGGACGCCAAAAATTTTGAAGCCCATGAGGCCCGGGTCTGTATTGGTGAGAGCCGCACCCTGGACGACCCGCGTCGGGCGCGCCTGTATACGGAGCAGCAGTACCTGCGTACTCCCGCAGAGATGGTCGAGCTGTTCTCTGATATCCCCGAGGCGCTGGCCAACAGTGTCGAGATTGCCCGCCGTTGCAGCGTGGTGCTGGAATTGGGTAAGCCCTACCTGCCTGATTATCCGGTGCCGGCAGGGCTGACTATGGACCAGTTTTTCCGCCAGTTGTCCCACGAGGGCCTGGACCGGCGTCTGGAGGAGCTGTTTGACAGCGCTGCAGCAGACTTCGCCGAGCGACAGCATCTCTATCGCGAGCGCCTGGATTTTGAGCTGGAGACCATTATCCAGATGGGTTTTCCCGGCTACTTCCTGATCGTTATGGATTTTATTCGCTGGGCCAAGGAACACGATATTCCGGTGGGGCCGGGGCGGGGTTCCGGTGCCGGCTCGCTGGTGGCCTACGGCCTGGAAATTACCGACCTGGACCCCATTGAGTACGATTTACTGTTCGAGCGTTTTCTTAACCCGGAGCGGGTTTCCATGCCTGACTTCGACGTCGACTTCTGTATGGAGAAGCGCGACCGGGTGATCGATTATGTCGCCGAGACCTATGGTCGCGAGGCGGTTTCCCAGATCATTACCTTTGGCACCATGGCCGCCAAGGCGGTGGTGCGGGACGTGGCCCGTGTGCAGGGCAAGTCCTATGGCCTGGCGGACAAGTTGTCCAAGATGATTCCTTTTGAAGTGGGCATGACCCTGGAAAAGGCCCTGGAGCAGGAGGAAGCATTGCGCGAATTCCTGTCCGCGGACAGCCAGGCCCACGAAATTTGGGATATGGCGGTGCAGCTGGAAGGTGTGGTGCGAAATGTGGGCAAGCACGCCGGTGGTGTGGTGATTGCCCCTTCCAAGCTCACTGACTTTTCACCCCTGTACTGTGATGAGACCGGCTCCGGGTTGGTAACCCAGTATGATAAAGGGGATGTGGAAGAAGCCGGCCTGGTGAAGTTTGACTTCCTCGGCTTGCGCACACTGACCATCATCGACTGGGCGGTGAAAATGATCAATGGCGTCCGGGAAAAGGCGGGGGAATTGCCGCTGGAAATCCTGCAGATACCGCTGGATGATGTTGCCAGTTTTGATCTGCTCAAATCCGCTAAAACCACGGCCGTGTTCCAGCTCGAATCCCAGGGCATGAAAGAACTGATCGAGCGTCTGCAACCGGATTGTTTTGAAGACATTGTGGCCCTGGTCGCCTTGTATCGCCCCGGTCCCCTGCAGTCGGGCATGGTGGACAACTTCATCAACCGCAAGCATGGTCGGGAGGAGCTGTCCTTTCCCGACGTCCAGTACCAGCACGAATGCCTGCAGCCAATCCTGCAACCCACCTACGGCATCATCCTCTACCAGGAGCAGGTGATGCAGATCGCCCAGGAACTGGCGGGCTATACGCTGGGCGGTGCGGATATGCTGCGCCGTGCCATGGGTAAGAAAAATTCCGAGGAGATGGCCAAGCAGCGGACCGTGTTTGAGGAGGGCGCCAGGGACAGGGGGGTAGATGGCACCCTGGCAATAAAGATCTTCGACCTGGTGGAAAAATTCGCCGGTTACGGTTTCAACAAGTCTCACTCGGCGGCCTATGCACTGGTCTCTTACCAGACTGCCTGGCTCAAGACGCACTATGCGGCCCCTTTTATGGCAGCGGTGATGAGCTCGGAAATGGACAACACGGACAAGATTGTAGTGTTTGTCGATGAGTGCAAGCGCATGAAGCTGTCGCTCAAATTGCCGGACGTTAATGAAGGCCAGTACAGGTTCACGGTAAATGTGGACGATGAAATTATTTATGGTCTTGGGGCGATCAAGGGCCTGGGCGAAGGGCCGGTTGAAAATTTATTGCTGGCCCGCAGTGAAGGCGGTGCCTTTACCGACCTGTTTGATTTTTGTGCCCGTACCGATCCGCGCAGGGTCAATCGCCGCGCCATTGACGCACTGATCCGCTCCGGTGCCTTCGATTCCCTTAAGGCGGAGCGCTGGGTATTGATGGCAACTCTGGAAGACGCACTAAAAGCCGCCGAACAGAGTGCCAGCAATCGCGACAGCGGCATCGACGATCTCTTTGGGGAGGTGGTGCCCAGTCAACAAAACGGCACTGATGATGTCTATGCGCCGTTTCGTGCAGTGCGTGAATGGACAGACAAAGAGCGCCTGGGTGGCGAGCGGGATACCCTGGGGCTCTATATTACGGGCCATCCCATCGACGAATACAAAAAGGAAATACGCAAGTTTGCCCCTAACCGTATCGCCGACTTGCGCGCCGACCGCAAGGGCAACCAGTTGATTGTCGGCTTGATTATGGCAACGCGTACCATGAACACCCAGCGTGGCACTATGGCCGTGATGACCCTTGACGACAGCAGCGCCCAGATGGAGGTGACACTGTTTGGCGACACCTACATGGAATTCCGGGAGATGCTGGTGAAGGATACCATCGTCATCGCCGAAGGCCGGATATCCATGGATGAAAGAAGTGGCAAGCTGGCAATGCGAGCCAGTAGCTTGCGCAGCCTGGTTGATGCTCGCCAGAGTTACGCCTCGAACCTGACTATTGAGGTGAGTGCCGAGCGCGTTAACGACCAGTTTGCCGACCTGTTGGAGAAAACGCTAACCGGGGCGGGAGGCGGTCGTTGTCCAGTCTCAATTATTTATCGACAGCCCCACAATTCGGCACAGTTCAGGCTTGGATCCCGCTGGCAGGTTATTCCCAGTGATGAGTTGATGCAGGAATTGCGTGACGTGGTGGGTGCCGAAGGGGTTGCCCTTAAGTATCGCTAATTATTCTGTGAGCAAACTACGGGGCGGGCGGGTAGTACACCTGTGTGTCTTATAAAAACCTGGAGAAAACTACAATGCTATTGCAAGACAAGGTCGTTATTGTTTCTGGAATCGGTCCGGGCCTGGGTCAGGAGTTGTCCACCCTGGCAGCGAAGGAAGGCGCTTCCGCAGTGGTGCTGGCCGCCCGCACCGCGGCTAAACTGGATGTGGCAGAGCAGGAAATTATGGACCTGGGTCTGGGCACCAAAGTTCTGAAAGTGCCTACGGATATAGCCAATGAGGATCAGTGTCGGGTATTGGCAGATCGTACCGCTGAGGAATTCGGGCGCATCGATGTGCTGTTCAACAGCGCCTATGACCCGGGCAGCTTTGAGCCGATTGAAGAAGCGAGCATGGACGGCTGGCGCAGGGCCATGGATGTCAACTTTTTTGGCACCATGAACCTGACCCAGGCCTGTGTAAGCCATATGAAGAACAGTGGTGGCGGTGCCATTGTGATGATTGCGACCATGGTCGAGCACAAGCCGCTGGCGACACAGGGCGGTTACGGCTCTTCCAAATCCGCCCTGCGCTGCGCGACCAAACACCTGGCTCTGGAGCTGGGTAAGTACAATATTCGTGTGAACAGTTGCCACATGGGGTGGATGTGGGGCCCCAGCGTAGAAGGCTATTTCGGCTGGCAGGCGCAGGTGACCGGCAAAAGCCAGGCGGATCTGATCGCCGAGGTTACGCGCAGTATACCGCTGGGCGTGATTCCCGATGATGGTGAGTGTGCCAAGGCGGCGTTGTTTTTCGGCTCGGACTACTCCAGCGTGGTGACCGGGGCGGCACTTGATGTCAACGGTGGCGAGTACATGCCCATTTGATCGGGCCCCTAAAACCAGAGAGAACAAATTATGGCTGATATGGATAAAGTTGAAGCGGCGGTTTTTCGCCGCCTGTTGGAACACCTGGACAACCGTAAGGACGCGCAGAATATCGACCTGATGAACCTCGCGGGGTTCTGCCGCAACTGTCTTTCCAAGTGGTATATGGCCGCCGCCGAGGATGCCGGGCTGGAGGTCGACTACGACCAGGCCAGGGAGCGTGTCTATGGCATGCCCTATGGGGAGTGGAAGGAAAAGTACCAGACTCCGGCCACTGCGGAGCAGAGGGCGGCCTTTGAGGACAAGAAACCAGGGTAACGCGCTGCGGGGGGCGGTCTGGAGCTAATGAATGGCAGGCTGCTGTGACTGATGTTTGGTATGCCGCCAGCCGCGGTACACGGATGGCTGTGGAAGAGCTGTAGGTGAGAGAGGCCCACACATGGGCCCCGGGTAGGAATGGCGGAGCCGTCCGGTAAAAAAGGTCCACAAAAGAGCCCAGGGTGGGCATGACGGAGCCGTCCGGTACACAAGGTCCACTTAAGGGCCTGGGGTTCGAACCGCAAGTGGACCTTGTGTACCGGGCTGCGGTTGCAGCGGTAGCAGTGGATGTTACGCGCCTTCGCCAAACCCCTTAAGCAAGTACCATTAGGCCTAAAGCGGCCCGTACGGAAGGAAGCGGTTATCGTTTACTTCGCGTAGCCACTGCAGCAGATCTCTTTCAAGCCGGACGCCACGCTGACGCAGGATCTTGGCCAGGGGAATAACCGGGGATTTATCACCGGCTTCCCAGCCAGGCAGGTTTTCCGCGACAGCGAAAAAACGAATCAGGTGTAATACGTCCTCGTCGGGCAGTGGCTCTGCGGCTGTACGCCACAGGCCATGATCGATTTGCATCAAGCCTGCCAGTACCTGCTTGTCATCGTCAGCCAGCAGTTGGTCCAGGTCTGGCAGTTGGCCTGCGCGGCTGTAGGCGATGAGACGCTCAAGTAAAGCGGGTTGCAGCTGGATTGCGCTGTCTGTTGTCCCGACATTGGGATCCCAGGAACCTAGAGACATAGCTTGTATTGCCACAGAGAAACGAACGGGTAGTGTACCCAAATTTCGGGCGGCACGGGAAATTTGAAGAAGCGGGGTAGGGGCACCCCGCCTGCTGTTAGCTGTCGCTGCTAATCATCTTCCGAAAGTACCTGTAGCGACTGGTGTAAGGTTCCAGTGCTTCGTCGGCAGTGCGCTGCAGGACAGATGAAATGGTATCCCAGGAGCTATGCTGTTCATCATTGGCGGCAATCTGCTTGCCCAGCTCATTGATGCCGTCACCGATGGCGGTGGCGCTCTCTATGGTGGCTTGCAGGAGGAACATTTCGGCCATCACCAGGTCGTTGACTGTCCTTCTTACGCGGTTGTCTGGCGTATCATTTGTTTGCATGACCGTCTCTCCTGTAGCGTTGATGTAGCGAACAGGGCGCTTTGCTGCATTCTCGCCCGGTTATTCCTATGCACTTTGATGGTGCAGTAGCATTTGCTTATGCCCATGGGCGGGGCAAATTGGGTGCGATTTCCCCGTTTTCAAGCCTTACGCTGAATAGTAAGCAATCCTTGTGCCAAGGCGACGCAATCATAGGCAAATTTTATGACAGTGCAATGAAAAGTAGCTCTTATTGCCCGTAAATAGTGCACTTTTCCGCCGCGCTTGAAATTATTCCCATATAGTCAATACTGACTGGCAGTGCCACCTACTTTATTGTTGTCCTCTTACGGAGAAACCTATGCATTTTCGACGTTTGCTCAAGCCCGCTATGGCGTGCATGAGCCTGATACTCGCAGCGCCAGCCCTGGCGGCGGAGAAACCCAATATTCTCATTATCTGGGGGGATGATATCGGTATCACCAATATCAGCGCCTACAGCGATGGGATTATGGGTTACCACACACCCAATATTGACCGAATTGCCAGTGAGGGCATGCGCTTTACCGATTACTACGGTGACCAGAGTTGTACCGCCGGCCGCTCCAGTTTCATTACCGGGCAGTCACCCCTACGAACTGGCCTGAGCAAGGTGGGTTTGCCGGGTAGTGAAATGGGTCTCCAGGACCGGGATATCACCATCGCCGAAGTCCTGAAAACACAAGGTTATGTGACTGGCCAGTTTGGCAAAAATCACCTGGGAGACAAGGATGCGTTCCTGCCCACCAATCACGGCTTCGATGAATTCTTTGGCAACCTTTACCACCTGAATGCTGAGGAGGAGCCGGAGGATGTCGATTATCCCAAGGACCCCCGTTTTGCCAAGATGTTTGGCCCAAGGGGGGTGATTCGCTCCTTTGCCGATGGGCGCATAGAAGACACCGGGGCACTCACTCGCAAGCGGATGGAAACAGCGGACGAGGAATTCGCGGCGGCCGCCAGGAAGTTCGTAGAGAAAGCGGTGAAGGCAGATAAACCGTTTTTTGTCTGGCTTAATACCACGGGCATGCACTTTCGCACCCATCCGGCAGCTAAACACCTGGGCAAGTCAGGGCAGGATTTTTACAACGATGTGATGGTGGCCCACGACGAGTTGGTTGGGCAGATGCTGGACCAGTTGGATGAACTGAAAATCGCTGATAACACCATTGTGTTTTATTCAACGGACAATGGTGTGCACTTCAATACCTGGCCCGATGCGGGGATTACGCCGTTTCGCAGTGAGAAAAACACCAACTGGGAGGGCGCCTACCGGGTACCTGCGATGGTTCGCTGGCCAGGGAAAATCAAGCCCGGCCAGGTTTCCAATGAAGTGATGTCCCACCTGGACTGGATGCCTACACTGGCGGCGGCGGCCGGCGATAAAACTTTGAAAGAAGACCTGCTTAAAGGTCGTCGTGTGGGCAGCAAAAATGCCAAGCTGCACCTGGACGGATATGACTTCCTGCCCTACTTCACGGGACAGGCGAAGACTGCTCCGCGACGGGAGTTTATTTACCACAGCGACGAGGGTATGCCAGTCGGTGTGCGGGTGAATGACTGGAAAATCGTGTATGCGGAGAATCGCGCTAAAACCATGGCGCTGTGGGCTGAACCGTTTATTACACTGCGTATGTTCAAGATATTCAATCTGCGGCGCGACCCCTTTGAACGGGCGGATCATAATTCCAACACCTACTGGGACTGGATGATAGACAAGGCGCCACAGGGCTATCTGGGTTCCGCAGCGACCGTTATGTACCTGCAGACTTTCGCGGCCTACCCCCCTAGCCAGAAGCCGGATTCATGGTCTATTGACAAGCTCACGGACAAATACCTCAATACCGAGTGAGCCATCAAGCGCGGCAATGCCATGCTGGTGTTTGCCGCGTATCTGGTGCACAACGCTAGGACTTCATATTCTCCGGCCCCCAATAGGCCTTCATGCTATTGACCTTGCCCTCGTGGTTGAACTCAAACACGTCGATGATATCGATGGTGACGCCCGGCATTTGTACCTGGAAGGGAAAGGCCACGGCATTGCCGCTGCAGCGTGGTTCGCCGCTGAGGACCAGCTTGGCGCCGGATTGCAGGGCGCCTTCGTAAAACGCGCACACGGCCTCAATGCCGTCGTGAACGTCGGTGCCTACCGGGTCTTCAACCCTGGCATCATCCGAGTAAATCTCCCTGATGATGTCCAAATCCTGCTTGTCAAAGGCTTCCACGTACTTGTGAACCATGGCGATCTTGTCGTTGATTTCCATTGTCTTGTTCTCTTGGTTAGTAGCCACACAGGGTGGCGTAGCGATCCTTGTGAAAACCGGTGTCACCGAAAACCTGCATCGCCACGCGTGCGCGCTTCAGGAAGAAACCGATTTCCAGTTCATCGGTAACGCCGATACCACCGTGCATTTGCACGGCTTCATTGGTGACCAGCTTTACCAGTTCATTCAATTTTGCTTTTGCCAGGCTTGCCATCAGCGGCAGTTGCTCTGGTGCGTCGTCCACCGTGGACAGTGCCTGCAGCAGTACAGAGCGGCACAGTTCAATTTCTGACTGGATGTGCGCAGCCCGGTGTTGCAGGGCCTGGAAAGAACCAATCAGCGCGCCGAACTGTTCCCGCTCCTTCAGGTACTCCACCGTGCGACTAAAAGCTTCCAGCGCATAGCCCATCATTTCGGCCGAGATAGCCACGCGGCCGCGGTCCAGCACCGGTTCCAGGGTGCTCCAGCCAGCGCCGATTTCACCAATGACATTGCCGGTGGGTACGGTAACGTTGTCGAACTCGATGTTGGCGGCGTTACGACTGTCGGTCATGATGGTGCGCAGGCAACTGATACCCGCTGATTCGCGGTCAACCAGCAACAGGGTCAGGCCTTCGCTGTCGCGTTCTGCGCCGCTGGTGCGCGCCACAACGATGAGTTTGTCAGCGCTGTGGCCGTCGAGTACGAAGCACTTCTTGCCATTGACGATAAAGTTATCGCCCTGCTGTTGCGCGGTGGTGGCGATATATGCCGGCCTGTGATGATGAGATTCCTCCAGCGCCAGGGCCAGGGTGAGCTCGCCGGACGCGATGGCGGGCAGGAGAGCTTGCTTCTGTTCTTCACTACCGGCCAGCAGTATCGCGGAGGCACCGACGACTGCGGATGCCAACAGGGGGGAGGCGGTCAGCGTGCGGCCCGTTTCTTCCAATACCACTCCCAGCCCCAGGAACCCGAATTCCAGGCCGCCGTAGGCTTCGGGCAGGATGATGCTGGCCCAGCCCATTTCTGCCATCTGTTGCCACAGGTCCTGGGCATAACCCAATGGGTCGCTATCGTCGCGCAGTTTGCGCAGTGTTTCGACCGGGGCCTGGCTGTTCAGGAAGTCCCGGGCGGTATCCTGTAGCAGGCGTTGTTCTTCATTCAGTACCAATGCCATGGTTGTCCGCTCCTATGACTGTGGCAGTTCGAGAATGCTCTTGGCGACCACGTTGAGCTGGATCTCCGAGCTACCCCCGGCGATGGTCATGGCCTTCGACATTGCCCACAGCCTTACTGTGTCGATTTCCTGGGGTGTAAAGCCATCACCTTCCCAGCCCAGGCCGCGACTGCCCATGATGGCCAGCAGCAGCTCACTCTTGGTCTGCTCGGCTTCGGTTCCCACGTATTTCATGACCAGGGGGGCTGCGCTGCGGATGCCCTCGGCTTTTTCCTCGAAAGTGCGAAAGTGGGTTAGGCCGACGGCATGCATCAGCATGTCGTACTCCACCAGGTCATTGCGCAGGCGTGCGTCGGCGATCTTGCCGTCTTCGAATTCCAGGTATTCCCGGGCTGCCATGTTTGGCGCCAGTACGTGCCGGGGGGTGTCACTACCCATCTCCGCCATCAGTTTGCGCTCGTGCACCAGCAGGGCCTTGGCCACCGACCAGCCCTTGTTCAGTTCACCTATCAGGTTCTCCTTGGGCACCTTCACATTGTCAAAGAAGGTCTGGCAAAATTCGGATTCACCACTGATCAGGGCGATAGGTGATGTACTGATACCGGAGTCGTCCATATCGATCAACAGGAAGCTGATGCCTTCCTGTTGCTTGACGTTGGGGTCAGTGCGTACCAGGCAGAAAATCCAGTCACATTTGTCCGCAGCAGTGGTCCAGATTTTGCTGCCGTTGACCAGGAAATGGTCGCCAATGTCCTCGGCCTTGCACTGCAGGCTGGCCAGGTCTGAACCGGCGCCAGGTTCGGAGTAGCCCTGGGCCCAGCGGGTTTCGCCGTTTACGATGGCGCGAATGTGCTGCTGTTTCTGCTGCTCGTTACCGTATTCCAGTACCGCTGGTCCCAGCATCCACAGTCCAATACCAAAAACCGGCGCGCGCGCCTTGATGGCTTTCATTTCTTCTTTCAGGATGCGGGCTTGTTTGGCGCTCAGCTCACCGCCGCCATATTGCGTGGGCCACTCGGGAGCGGTCCAGCCCTTGTCTCGCATGCGCTCGAACCAGAGCTGGGCATCCTCGCTGGGGAATGTTCCCCGGCGACCGCCCCAATACTGGTCTTCGGGTCTCATGGGCTGGCGCTGCGACTGGGGACAGTTGGCCTCCAGCCATTCGCGCACTTCCAATCGAAACTTATCCAGGTCTTCCAAAATCTCTCTCCTGATCGGTACCGTCACTGCTCCCTCCTGTGAAACATGTAGAGCCGGGGCTTGCCGCGGTGGCCGTATAATACGGGGGCAGCTTGAGCAGATAAAGGTACAGCACACCCAGCACAAGGCAATGGCTTAAAAAGTCAGCCCGAGTTGATGAAATACGACAAAAAATGGACTGTTTGAAACATCTCGCAACGGTTTATTGCCCCGTACCATTGTGATTGACCCCTTGAAACGCGGTGGGCATGCTGCTGTATTGACTCTGGGAGTAACACGATGCAACGTTTTAAAGGCAAAATTGTGCTGGTAGCAGGTGCCGGTAGCGGCATAGGCAAGGCGAGTGCCCTGCGCATAGCACAGGAGGGGGGCTCAGTGTTTTGTGTCGACCTGAACGCGGCGGCTGTTGAGGCAACAGCAGCGGAGATTAGCGCGGCGGGTTCAGAGGCTACATCCCACGTTTGTGATGTGAGTGATGAGGGCAGTGTGCAGGCCTGTATCGAAGCCTGTATAGCGCGTTATGGCAGTCTTTACGGCCTGGTGAATATGGCGGGCATCCTGCGTTTCGATGATACCGCCGAGTTGCAGACAGGAGACTGGCAAAAGGTTATTGATATCAACCTCACCGGTACCATGTTCCTGTGTCGCGCCGTACTGCCGCATTTGCTGGAGACCAGGGGCAGTATTGTGAACGCCGCTTCCACCGCCTCACTGGCGGGCCTGCCCTGTGGTGTGGCCTATTCAGCCAGCAAAGGCGGAGTGCTGGCGATGACCCGCAGCATTGCGGTGGAATATGCCAAACGCGGGGTGCGCGCCAACTGTATCTGCCCGGGAGATATCAATACCGGGATGACCGACAACATCGGTTTCCCCGAGACCATGGATTTTGAATTGATGCCCCGCATCATGTCGCTGACTGGCGCCAAGGGTCCCGAAGTTGTGGCGGGTGTGATCGCTATGCTGGTCTCTGAGGATGGTGTGCATATCACCGGGGAAGAGATCAGGGTTGACGGCGGCACCTTGTCCTGAGGGTTCCGGCCACACCTTGTTACTCTCCCTGTACCTCAAACGCCTGGTAAAAAGCCCGGATGCGTTTGGCGTTAGCCCCGATATCACCTTCTCCCACCCGCGAAACGGAGCGCAGGTCCAGCAGCGCGCCATTGGCGTTACCGCGCACGCGGATGACGATGTCATCCTTGAAGCCCATGACGCGAGTCGTTTCCACGGCTTCAATCACGCCTGCGTTGCGATCCTGGTGATAGATATTCCAATCCAACCGGGCTGCCACGTCCAGGGCGCGGGTAAAGGCGTCATCGATGGACAGGCTGCTGTGCAGGGTTTTCAGGTCCGGGTAGGCTTCGATCTGCTGGCGGAGAGTCTCCGGATTAACGTCCAATGTATTGCTGCCCTCGCCACGCTGCTCCTGGGCTATGGTGAAGGCCGGGGGATTCTCAGTGTCAGTGGTGATGTCATGAATACGGGGATAATCACCCCCGGCGGTCAGTGACAGCAGCAGTAGCGT
>CBDTVJ010000060.1:0-13238 GCA_965363655.1 uncultured Halieaceae bacterium
CCATGCGCGAAATGGTTTTCTGCTGTGGTATCGAAGGTAGCGAAGCCGAACACGCGCAGGCCTTGCAGGACATGGTGCTGTCAGTGATTGAGCAGGTGGCCAGCGAAGGAGTGGAGCAAGAGCAATTGGAAGCGGTACTGCACCAACTGGAATTGCACCAGCGTGAGATCAGTGGTGACAGCTTCCCCTACGGCCTGCAGCTCATCCTGCAGGCACTGGGTTGTGCCACGCACTACAGTGACCCGATCGCAGTACTCGACCTTGAGCCAGTGATTGCCCGCTTGCGTGACCAGATCAAGGATCCACAGTACATCCGCAACCTGGCGCGGCGCCTACTGCTGGACAATGCACACCGTGTAACACTGGTAATGAGCCCTGACCAGCGGCTGTCTGCGGAAAAACTGGCGCAGGAAACGGCCAGACTGGCTGGCATCAAAAGCGCCATGACGGAGGCGGAGCGGACTGCCACAGTACAGCTGGCAGCGGACCTGGTAGAGCGCCAGGCGCAACAGGACGACGACAGTATCCTGCCCAAAGTTGAGTTGAGTGACGTTCCCGCCAGCCTGCCGGAACTATCCTTTACCGAAAGCATGGAAGAGGGTCTGCCCTTCACCACCTATGCCCAGGGCACCAACGGCATCGTGTATCTGCAGGCAATCGCTCCCCTGCCCGCCCTCAGCCAGGATCTGCTGCAGATCCTACCCCTGTACTCCAGCATCCTTACAGAAGTGGGCCTTGGCGAAACGTCTTACCTTGATGTGCAGCAGCGGCAGGCGGCTACAGTGGGTTCGATCAACGCGTTCACCTCCATGCGTGGCCTGGTCGATGATGAACAGGCGGTCACTGCAAACTTCACCCTGTCCTCCAAGGCACTGGTGCGACATGCCAAGGACCAAACGCAACTGATGTATGACACTCTTCACTCGGTGCGCTTTGATGAAGTAGACAGAATCAGGGAACTGATCAATCAGGCACGGGCACGGCGCGAACAATCGATCACCGGCAATGGTCACGGCCTGGCCATGACTGCGGCGTGCGCCGGCATGAGCCCGCTGGCCAGGCTGCAGCACCAGCAGTCGGGACTGGCGGGAATAAGAGCGCTGCGCAGTCTTGATGACAGCCTGGCCGACGGCCAGGCGCTGCAGGATTTTTCCTCGCAGCTGCAACAGCTACACACGACGCTACTACAGTCACCCGTACAATTTCTGTTAGTCGCTGAAAAAGACAAGCTGGCTGAGCTGGCACAAGCCGCCGGCGCCCTGTGGCAAACGGGTGAACGCCCGGCAGCAGGCAAACCCTTCGACTTATCTCCCGTGCGCGAACAGCGCAACGAAATGTGGGTGACCAACACTCAGGTCAATTTCTGTGCCCGGGCCTACCCCACTGTACCGGTACAACATCCTGATGCAGCACCGTTAACAATACTGGGCGGTGTGCTGCGCAACGGTTTCCTGCACCGCGCAATACGGGAACAGGGCGGCGCCTACGGTGGCGGTGCATCACAGGATTCTGGCATGGCGGCATTTCGTTTCTACTCCTATCGCGACCCCCGTCTGGAAGGCACGCTACAGGATTTTGATGAGGCCGTGTCATGGTTACTCAACAGCAAGCTCGAGTACCAGGCGCTGGAAGAAGCGATTCTCGGCGTCATCGGCAGCATGGACAAACCCAGCTCGCCAGCAGGGGAAGCCAAGCAGCACTTTCATAATCGCCTGTTTGGCCGCAGTCATGACCAGCGAGAGCACTTCAGGCAGCAGGTACTGGCGGTCAGCCTGGACGATTTACAGCGGGTGGCGACCACCTATCTGCAGCCTGCAATGGCCAGCACGGCGGTGGTAACGAACTCCGGACAGGTCGAGGCCACAGCAGACCTGCGCGGAGCGCTGGGCATGACATTGGAGGAACTATAGCAAGAACCTACTTTGCCCAGAGGAAGTAGCCCTGTTGTGGTGATAAACAGCATAGGCCGGAAAGCCAGTTAAGCTCTGCACCAGTGACGTAAAGAAATGTTAAGAAGCGCTGCACCGTGTTAAGTCGAGTGACAAGCGTTTGCGGGTTGGTCACACTAGGCCCTGGCATTCGAAAGGGACAGCGCTATGGGCGCCACCATCCTTATCATTGACGACGACATAGAACTTTGCGATCTGCTGTCAGAATTTTTACGCCTGGAGGGCTTCCAGCCGTCGTCCATCCACGATGGAGCCGAGGCCGTGGTGCATTGCCAGGCGCACGATTACGACGCCATTGTGCTGGATATCATGCTGCCGGGCCTGCAGGGACTGGACGTGTTGCGCAAGTTGCGCCAGACCAGCTCCACCCCCGTGCTGATGCTCACCGCGCGGGGCGAGGACACCGATCGCATACTTGGGCTGGAACTCGGCGCCGATGACTATCTGCCCAAACCCTGCAACCCGCGAGAACTGGCGGCGCGACTCCGCGCCATCCTGCGGCGCTCCCAATCTGCACCTGACAGCGACACCTCCCTGCCTGTTACCGTAGCACAGACCAGCGTCAATCCGGCGGATCGCAGTGCGTCCTATGCCGGCTCAGACCTGCAACTCACCAGCGCTGAATTCAACGTACTGATGGTGCTGGCCAAACAGGCCGGTAACGTGGTGGATAAGGACACTCTCAGCCAGCAAGCTCTGGGTCGTTCCCTCACCGCTTACGATCGCAGTATCGATGTCCATGTCAGCAAGATACGCAAAAAACTGGCGTCGCTGGGTGGCGACAACCTGATCGTAAGCGTACGGGGCATCGGCTATCAATTCGCCAAGGCTAGCGGGGATACCTGAAGAATGAAGCTTCGGGGCAACCTGTTCATCAGGATCTTTCTCGGTTTCTGGCTGGCAACCATCGCCATTCTGGGCAGCTGGATGCTGACCATGGAATACTTTGAGTCACGCCCTGTTGAACCGGAACACAGCGAATCCAGGCGGGGCGCGCCACCGCACCGTTTTATGCTGCGCACCATGTACCAGCTGCAAAACCTCGATGATAAGGCATTGGTAGAAACTATAGACCAGGCCCGCAAGGAGCACGGGGTAGAGATTTACCTACTCGACAGCAACGCCAGCGATTTACTGGGGCGCACAGTACCGGAGAACGTCAAGCTCGCAGCCGGCGAACTCGACGATGGCCGTCGCCGGGCCTTTCTGCACACGCCGGGCGGTCGTCTTGTCGCCCATTCAATTTACCGCCGGGAACAGGGCCCCCTGCGCGCCGTGTTCTCCTTCGACAAGCCCAGGGCAGGCTTGCTGAACGCACTGGGAGGTAATCCCTGGCTACGTATTTCCCTGGCGGTGCTCATCAGCGGCCTGGTGTGCTTTGGCCTGTCCAGGCTGATGACCAATCGCCTCAAGGACCTACAAATGGCCTCCCGCCAACTCGCCAATGGTGATCTCGATACCCGCTTGCAGGTGCGCGACCAGGGCGGCGATGAAACAGATGAGTTGGCGCGGGACTTCAACAGCATGGCAGAGCAATTACAGCAGCGTATCCAGGCCCAGAAACGCCTGATAGGCGATGTTTCCCACGAATTGCGTTCACCACTGGCCCGCCTGCGCATCGCACTGGCCCTGGCCCAGGAAGACCAGGCCAACAGCGACAATTACCTTACGCGGATTGAGCAGGAGGCAGAGCGCCTGGAACAACTGATCGGCCAATTGCTTGAAAGCCAGTCACAGAAAATTAATCTCGATACCCATATCGATATCGTCTCTCTGCTGCGGCAACTCTGTGCCGACGCCAACTTCGAAGGCCAGGCGCAAGGCAAGGTGGTTGTGTTTCAGTGTGACACCGAGCTGGCAATAGTCGACAGCTCCAGCGACCTGTTGCACAAAAGTTTTGAAAATATCCTGCGCAACGCCCTGTCCCATACTGCGACAAACACCGAGGTAGCAGTGCAACTGCGGTCAAAGGGCAACGACTACCAGGTCATCGTGGAAGACCATGGTCCAGGCGTGCCACCGGGTGAACTGGAAAACATTTTCGGCGAATTCTACCGGGTAGATACAGCACGTACACGGGAATCCGGTGGCTATGGCCTGGGACTGGCGATTGCCAAACGCGCCATCGAGCAGCACCACGGCAAGATACAGGCTGAGAACACAGGAACAGGGCTGAAAATCACCATTTGCTTACCCGTGCACAGTTAGTAGCGACGATGCTAGACTCCGCGTTTCTATAAACACGGGGCTGCCCATGCTTGACATCACACCAGTGGCCGGCGCACTTGGCGCAGAGATTCACGGCCTCGATTTATCCTGCGAACCGGGTCCGGAGCTTATCCGGGAAATCCGGCAGTCGCTCGTTGAGTACGAGGTCATATTCCTGCGTGACCAGGACATCAGTCCGGCCAGGCAAAAAGCACTGGCGCTGTCCTTTGGCCCGCTGCAAACCCACCCGGCCTACAACACGATTGAAGGTTTTCCCGAAATCACCATACTGGAAAGCACTGCAGAAAAGCCCACCAGGATAGAAGCCTGGCACTCGGACATGACCTTCAGGGAACACCCCCCAATGGGCACGGTACTCAAAGCGGTGATAGTACCGGGCAAGGGTGGCGATACCCTGTGGTCAAGCATGACTGCAGCCTATAGCGGCCTTTCCCGGCCAATGCAGCGCTTGTTGCAGGACCTCACAGCCGTACATGATTTTTCCCACGGCTTTAAGGAAAGCCTGGCTGAGCCCGGTGGCCAGGAGCGCCTGGCCGATGCGATAACCGCCAATCCGCCGGTAAGACATCCTGTGATTCGCACGCACCCGGAATCCGGTAAGAAGGTGATTTTCGTAAATCCACTGTTTACCACACACATCGAGGGATTGCCCGCTGCAGAGAGTAAAGCGCTGCTGGGCTTCCTGTTCGAGCATGTCACCACTGCGGAATACACCTGCCGTTTTCACTGGCAACCCCACTCGATCGCCATCTGGGACAATCGCAGCACCCAGCACAAGCCGGTGAATGACTATTTCCCAGCGCCCAGGCAACTACTGCGAATTACCATCGATGGTGACAAACCCTACTAGCGTTCATTGACATGCACCTGCCCTGCCTTGATTCGCGCCATGTAATCGTTCACCTCCCGTTTCACCTCAGGGGCATACAGGTATAAGCCGAGAATATTCGGTATGGCGATGAGAAAGACCATGGCGTCCGAGAAATCCAGCACCGCGCTTAATTGAATCATGCAACCCAGCGCGATGAAGCCGCAAAAAATGGCCTTGAACACCATCTGCGTAATACGCCCCTCCCCGAACAGGTACGTCCAACCTTTGAGACCGTAATAGGACCAGGCGATACTGGTGGAAAAGGCAAACAGCAAGGCCGCCAGCGCCAGTGGGTAAGGCGCCCAACTGAAGTGATGCGCAAATGATGCGGAGGTCAGGGCAATACCCTCCAGGCCGCTTTCCATCAGGCCATTCGGATAGGCGGTGGTGACAATGACCAGTGAACTGAGCGTACAAATAACCACCGTGTCAATAAATGGCTCAAGCAATGACACCAGCCCTTCCGACGCGGGCTCATTGGTTTGCACCGCCGAGTGCGCAATCGACGCTGAACCAATACCGGCCTCGTTGGAAAACAGCGCGCGCTGGAATCCGACAATAATCGCCCCCACCATACCGCCAGTGACACTCTGCATTTCGAAGGCGCTGCCCAGTATCAGGCGGATCGCACCCGGCAGCTGGTCTGCGCTCATGCCGATGATGATCAACGCAGAGATGATATACAGCACCGCCATAAAGGGCACCAGGCGGGCCGCCACCTTAGCGATGGCTTTGATTCCCCCGATAATGACTACGGCAACAGCGGCGGCGATGAATATCCCGAACAGCCAGCCTTTATCGGCAAAAAAACTTTGCTCACCACCGGAGATGATGACGAACTGCACATAGGCCTGGTTCGACTGGAACATATTGCCGATACCCAGGCAGCCGATAACCAGGGACACTGCGTAAAAGCTACCGAGAAATTTACCCAGGCCCTTCGCTCCCCTGTCCGCCAGGTACTGCTCCAGGTAATACATGGGGCCGCCAGATACAGAGCCATCTGCATTGTAACGACGGTACTTTACCCCCAGCGTGCACTCCACCAACTTGGTGGACATAGACAGGAAGCCGGCCACAATCAACCAGAAGGCGGCACCAGGGCCGCCAATCACGATGGCCACCGCCACCCCGCCAATATTACCAATCCCCACCGTACCCGATATGGCTGTGGCGACAGCCTGGAAATGTGAGATTTCGCCCCTTGCCTCGGGGTTGTGATAAAGACCGCGAACGTGGCGCACCGCGAGGCCGAAGCCGCGAATATTGATGAAACCGAGATACAGGGTGAAAAACACAGCCGCTGACGCCAGCCACAGAACGATCAGGGGAAAGGACTGGCCAAATAAAGGGACTTTATAAAAAACCACACTGGACAGGGCATTGGCCAAGGGTCGCACCAGTGCCTCTACCTGTTGGTCGAAGCCCTGTGCCTGCGCCGCCGCAGACAAAACCAACAGTGCTGCAGTGGCCAGCAGCCCCTTTAAAATCCCCATACACTCACCCTGTGTTTATTGTATTTTCCCCCATGCTCGCACACCGCTGTAGGCCTGCCAAGTGAACAACAAGCCCTGCAGACGCCAGCCGCAACAGTGATTAAGCTTACCGTGTGTGCATGCTGGTAATTCAGTACACTGCATGCAGCCAGCCAGGACAGCCTTATGAAACAGCGATATTTACTGCCCCGAGTATTAACCGATCAGCATGGACAAGTGAGAAGAGCCGGATTCGAGTTCGAATTTGGCAACCTCCCTATCCTGGAGACCGCCGAGGCATTACATGCTTCACTGGGGGGCGCGTTGGACATCAAGAGCCCTTTCGAAGCCACTCTCCACTATTCGAGCATCGGTAAACTAAAGATCGAGCGGGATGCGAATATCCTGAAGTCGGTGAAATATCGCAAATGGCTGGAGCAACTCGGTGTGGCGTTTTCACCCGGCAGTGTCGCCCATGGCATAGAGGCCAATATAGACAATGCCAGCCGGCTGCTGATTCCCTGCGAGGTTGTGACCGAGCCCATCCCTTTCGATGAACTGGACAGACTCGACAACCTTATATTAGCGCTCAATTCGCTGGGGGCGGAAGGGACACAGGACTCATTGATCTACGCATTTGGTATGCACATCAATCCCTCTATCCCCAACAGTGACGCGGACACCTTGAGAAAGTACATCCAGGCTTTCCTGTTGCTGTCTACCTGGATCATCGAGTCCGCCAACATCGACATCACCCGACGATTCCTCACCAAGTACATTGACCCATTTCCAGCACCCTACGTGGAGTTGGTATTAAATGAATCCTATACTCCCGCGATCAATACCTTGATCGATGATTACCTGGAGCATAACCCGACGCGCAACCGGGCACTGGATTTTCTCCCTATCCTCTGTCATCTCGACCAGGCCAGGGTGATGGAGGCGCTGAGCGAAGATGAGCGCAAGTTGGTCAGTGGCAGGCCGGCTTTTCACTACCGCTTGCCCGACTGCAAGTTGAATGTGCCCGGCTGGAGCCCGCACCAGCCATGGAACCAATGGATCTATGTTGAAAAACTCGCCAGCGACGACGCACTGTTACAGGATTTGATCGCCGAGTGGCAGTTGAGCAACGACACTTTTACCATTACCCCCAGAACCAGCTGGGCGATGCGGCTGACGTCCATTCTCAGCCAGAAATTCCTCGAGCAATAATCCGCCTATGCCCGGTAAAGTTATTATTGGCGTTACCGGACCAGACCGGGGCGGACTGGTAGCGTGGCTGATGACAGCCTGGGCAGTCAGGCGCAGTGGCGGACGGCCCGTGCGCATTACACCGTCAAGGCCCCGGGAGGCGAGCAGCCTGGCTGGCATGGTCATAGGCGGCGGTACCGACGTGGACCCTTTCCACTACGGCGAAACGGTGCCGGTGAAAGAGCAGGACAAGCCCGATCAGCCCGGCAGCGCCCTGGACTGGCTGATAGGCCTGGCACTCAGCCTGGTCAGGGTGATTTTTGCCACGCGGTCAATACAGGACTACGACCCCGATCGCGATCAACTGGAGAAACACCTCATCCAGTACGCACTCTACAACCAGTTACCTGTAATGGGCATCTGCAGAGGCGCCCAGCTGATGAATGTGGCGTTGGGTGGCACGCTGCACCAGGATATCGACCATTTTTACTCCGAGGGCACCAGCAATGTACGCAGCATCCTGCCGCGCAAACACATCGAGATTGCAGCCCAAAGTTGCCTGCAGAGAACCCTGCAGACCACATCCTGTAATGTAAACGCATTGCACGATCAATCGATCAAGGATGCAGGAGAGCAGGTAACAGTGAGCGCAAGGGAAAGCACCGGCGTGGTGCAGGCCATCGAATGCAACAGCCACCGCTATTTCATCGGCGTGCAATGGCACCCGGAATATATGCCACAGAGTCGCATCCAACTGCGCCTGTTCCAGGCGCTGGTGCAGCACGCCCGGGGCACGCCATGCAACTGACCCTGCCAGCTGTTGCAATGGCCTGATATGGAAGCGTATCTCGGCCTGTTTTTAACCGCATTCCTCGCCGCGACCCTGCTGCCGGCCTATTCCGAAATCCTCTTCGCCGGTCTCATCAGCGCAGGTTACGACCCCCTGGCGCTTTGGTTGTGGGCCAGCGCCGGCAATACCTTGGGTTCAGCTGTCAACTGGGCACTGGGCCGCTACCTGCTGCATTTCCAAAATCGCAGATGGTTTCCGTTCAAGGGGAACAGCCTCGCGACCGCACAACGCTGGTTCCAGAAATTCGGCGTGTGGTCCCTGCTCATGGCCTGGCTGCCCATTGGCGGTGACGCGCTCACCTTCATTGCCGGGGTAATGCGTGTGCCCTTCATCATCTTCTTCGTACTGACGGCAATCGGCAAAGCGACCCGCTATGCGGTACTCATGGGTGTGCTGGAAATATTGTCCTAGCCGGGAAACATTCCAGCATATTACTGTCCAACGCATGAGCCCTACGGTACGGCCGAGACATCCAGGTGTAGCCTGGCATCCAAGCTTGCTGGTAAGCGAGGTACGCGCCTTGCCCCGACCTCCGTATTCACATTGCGAACCTGATTCGCAAGGAGGAACCACCATGGCTACTGTAAATCACCCCGTTGATGCTTTTCCTGTACGTAACCTGCCCATGACCCGGCCGTTTATATGGCTGAGTGAGGGCTGGCAGGACCTGTTACACCACCGCGCCGCGAGCCTCGCCTACGGCGTACTGATCTCGGCCCTGGGTGCCCTGATCCTGGCGTATGGGCGACATCCATTCTATATCGCGGCTGTTTGCTCGGGATTCCTGCTAGTTGGCCCCATTCTCACAGCGGGCCTGTGCGAGCTATCCCGCTGCCGTGACCACGGCGAAGCAGCGGATTTCCAGTCATCCCTGCTGGCACTGAGACGCAATCGCAGCGCCCTGCTGGGTGTCGCCGAATCCCTGGCCCTGCTGGCACTGGTGTGGTTTGCGCTCTCGGGGGCGATCTATCTGGGTATGGTGGGCAATGTCGCGCCCAGCATTGAAAGTACCATGTGGGGCGGCGTGATGGGCCAAATCAACAATAGCCAGTTGCTTGCCTATACCGTCGTGGGCCTGGTACTGGCAGCCATTGTTTTTGCGCTCTCTGTAGTCACCATACCCATGGTGGTCGAACGCCATGTGGATGCCGCCACCGCCATGCGCATGAGCCTGCGTGTTACGGCCAGGGATTTACCGGCCATGTTGGTATGGGCTGCCCTGATTGTCGGCCTGGTTGCTATCGGCTTCCTTACCGGGCTATTGGGAATGGTCATCATCTTCCCACTGCTGGGTCACGCCACATGGCGAGCCTACCGTGAGCTGGTGGTGGAATAGCGCTAACGCTCGGTCGCTATGGAGCAGGTGTTCGCGGCAACCCTGGAGATGGCCGGAGCCAACCCCGCGACCGCCTAGCTGTTTTGCTGGGCGGCTACCCTGGCTGCAGACGCCTCAAACAGGCTTATGTTGCCGGAGGAATAGTTCACTACCAGTTCCGATTTGCAGATCTTCCAGGCATTGCCAATCTGCTCATAGTGGTTGGTGTACTCCCCCACCACCGTCACCACATCATCGTCTCCGATTATCGGCATTTCCGGATTGGGAAAGATGACGTGGTCCGCCATCAGGTAAGCTGTGCAACTCACCTGGGATTCTGAAATGGTTACGCGGTGATTGGTGATGGTATGACGGGTGATATCAAAACCATTGATGACACCCTGCAAATGTTGCAGCCATTCGTCCGCTGCGCGTGGCACTGACGGATCGCCCGTGGCGGCACTGATGCTGCCGTAGTCAATCAACACTTTGTCGGCAAAACACGCGCGTACCATTGGCCAATCCTTGCTATCGAGGCCCTGGGCGTAGTTGTTGTAGTTATCGATCAGGGCGTTCCTGATCTGCAATTGGTTTTCCATAACAGACATTGCCTCTCCTGTTTACTGCCGGGGTACCACACCCTCGGTAATTGTCGTTGTGTTGTCTACCACCAGGGCGGCACCATTGACTGCACTGGATTCATCCGACGCCAGAAACAGCACCATGTTGGCAATATCTTCCGGCTGCCCTACCCAGACATTCTCCATACCCTTGGCCGCCTCGGGATTATTTTCACGCACGATATCCTGGACACCCTGCAACATGGGTGTCTGCATATTCCCCGGGTGGATAGAATTGCAGCGCACGCCATAACCATTTTGCGTACTGAGGCAAGCGATGGACTTGGTCATGCCACGGATGGCGCTCTTGGAGGCAGCATAGGCAAAAATATTCGGACCACCCTGGATACTGGCGGTAGAGCACATATTAATAATGGAGCCAGCACCCGCCGCTTTCATCGCTTCCAGCGCGTGCTTGCAACCGAAAAAGGTACCGTCGGTGCCCACCGCATTGACCTTGCGCCATACTTCCTCGGTGGTCTCCTCAATACTTGCCAGTTGCACGATGCCTGCGCTGTTCAGCAGAATATCCAGGCGCCCATGCTCTGCAACTACTTTCTCAATCAGTGCGATCCAGGGTGCTTCGCGTGTAACGTCCAGCGCTGCAAAGCTTGCGCCGTTAATCTGCGCGGCAGCGGCCTCACCCAGCTCGACGTTGATATCCGCCATCACTACGGTGGCTCCTTCCTCAGCCAGGCGTCTGGCTGATGCCAGACCCAGGCCGGATGCGCCACCCGTAATAATGGCCACTTTATTTTCTACTCGCCCCATAACCAACTGCTCTCCTCGTGTTCAAAAATCGTTCGCACAGTGTGATTCAACACAGCACGCGCCTACAATGAATAGCGGGCATGATACCCTAGCATAAAACAGTCAGGACGTACTGTTTATTTCTTTAAGTAAAGAGAATAGACCCATGAGCAACGCCACCTCCGCGGCACTGCAGTAGAACACCCGCTGCAGTCGCTAACTCAGGCGGCGTCCACTTCCTTGAGCGTGGCGGCGCCTTCGTCAAACTCCCAGAAACCGCGCAGGGCAGTCAATTTGCCCTCTGCATTGCACGCGTAAGTGAATACACCATTGACCTGCTGGCTGTACTTCTTGCCACCCATATCCAACAACACATTCAGGGTGACGATGTTGGCGCACTCAAGATGTGAGGTGAAGGTATCGTGGATAATGTACTCGATATTGGCGTTGGCGATATTGCGATCGTAGAACGCCTCCCGGGCTGCAGGCGTACAGTGGCCCTGCCCGTCCGGGTCCAGCATAGTGGGTCCTATCGGGTCCTCTATGATGCCCTCCTCTGCCCACATGCTCAGCCAGCCATCCTTGTCTTTGGTATTGAGGTAGCCTCGGGACCTGAGTGACATCTGGTAGGCCAGGTTGTCTTTATTCATGCTGTCTTCCCCCTGATTGTGTAAATTGATAGGATCGCGCTCATCATAAGCACGCATCAGTAAATCGGCAATACGCATGTGGCACTCTGCATCTGCGCCATCCGCGAGACACGCGTTGCATTGCGCCATAAACGAATACCGGGAATACGGACATTCCGACCCGGCCAGGAGACACCATGAAAACGCTCTTCGCCACCGCGGGGATCATCGCCCTGTGCCTAACGGGGTTCTGGGTCTGGTTCGCGAGCCCACCCATGGCGATCTCCAGGATCGATGAGGGCAGTACGACGTGGCGCCCAAGTGGGGCCCCGACGGTTGGCGACACCGGCCTCCCCATTAATCCTCCCATTACCTTCCACACTATGCACGTAGGCGTTAACAATACCGATCAGTTGTGGATTGCCACAGCGCCCAGGCAAGAGATCGCCTGGAGTGTAGAGGAGGACATGTATGTACCCGAAGGCCCCACTATGGATAACGAGGGCCGTGTGTATTTCAGCCCACTCTATCCCCGGGAAGACGTCAGCCTGGTAGTACTGGATGGCGCAAGTGGCAAACGCTTGTGGACATTGCCACACGGCGGAGACAGCAAGGGTGCCGGTGCGCCGCTGATACTTTCGGTGCCGGGAGGCAAGCGCAAGCAGATCATATACCACGCCACCTATCACCAGGCCTGGGCCGTCGACACCTCCGGCACTATCCTCTGGCAACAACCCACGGGCTTACAGTATGCCGGCGCAGGCGTGCCCCCACATGCCTGGGGCATGAACTACGTCGCCCAGTTGGATGCCCTGGTCAGTGTCACCCAGGATGGCAAGGTGACGGCCCTCTCCCGGCAGACCGGTGAAATGCTGCTTGAGCAGCCCTTCGACCTGCCGGGAATGCCCGCTGGAGAGGGTGCCACCAATATGCCCATGCAGTGGGTGCTCGATCGGGGCAACGCCCTCGCTGCTACACGCTTTGGTGAAACTCCCGACGGCAAGGGCCTGTTTGTGGAAATGGTGAGGATCATTTACGGCGCAGGTTCGGAAGTGTCCAACTTCTACGCCGTCGATCCACAATCGGGTCGACTGTTTATCGCCGCTACTGCCCCTGATGAGGCCGATGGCGAAACCGATGGTGTCTCCGACCATGGATCACTCTACGCACTGGACTGGGGAAAAAACGGCAACAAGCTCAGCCTCAATATTGTTGCACGCTTCGACTTTGATGGCGGCACCGGATCAACCCCTACAGTCAGCAATGACGGGCAGCGTGTTTACGTTTCAGACGAAAACGGCAATATCTTCGCCCTGGACCGGGACCTCACAGAAGTCTGGAGCATCAATGTTGGCGACC
>CBDTVJ010000061.1:0-13219 GCA_965363655.1 uncultured Halieaceae bacterium
GGTGGTGCAGGCAAACCAGGGTGTGGAGACCGTCGTCCCGGGCGGACTGCAGAGCCCGCTGCAACAGCGCCAGCTCCTGCTCACCCAACTCGCCGCCAACCTCGCCGGGAACCTGGGAATCCAGCAGCAAGACCTGCCAGTTGGATGTCCTGATTTCCTTGCACAGCCGGTTGGAAGTAGTCGCTGCTGCCTCCATCTGCTCACGCAGGTCATGATTGCCGGGGAGCCAGAAGCTGGCACAGGGAAATTGGGCGAAGTAACCCTCCAGGCGATCATAGGCTTCCCTGGCGCCATTGTTGGATAAGTCGCCGGTACCCAGCAGCAGGTCCACACCCGCCCGCTCCTTTTTTACCAGGTCGATTACCGCCTGCAGGGAATGATCTGTATCCATACCCAACAGGGTGCCGCCATGGGACTTGCACAGGTGGGTGTCGGTTAATTGCACCACCCTGACGGTGTCACCGGGGGCGTCGACAAAGGAAATGTTGTGTTCAGGCTGGGACATTTTCGACAGGCGCGAGGCGGTGCGCTACAAATCCGCCAGGGGCGCACTCAATTCAATAGCGGTGCGTCCATTTTGCAGGCAGTGTTCCAGCCAATCAGCCAAAAAGCGATTCTGCTGAAACTTTTCATCCTGCTGAAACATTTTGTCATTGGGATACTGGTAACGGGGGGCTATCTGGCGATGGGACTGGAAGCTGCCGACCTCCATCATACTGGCGTCGTGATAAGCGCGCACTTCCACCCGCAAACGACCCAGCCAACGGCTGTCCGCATGCTGCTGGTGGATATGGAAAATGGTGGTATAGCGGCAGCGCTCCACCACCTCGATACTGACACTCGCATTACCGACCATCAGCTGCCGGGAATTGCTGTTTTCGTAATCTGGAAACAGGCGCAACAAGCGAGCATAGTTGGCCTCGCATATGGCATGCAACTCTGTTAAATCCACTTTGAATGGCTTGTTTTTTATCTTCTGCAAATCAAATTCCGTAAATTTTTCGCTTTTTCTCCCGAAGCGGGCTTCGCACCCTTGGCACGTGGCACGACCGATGGACTAAGATGGCACAAACATACGTTCTGTGCACCTTTTGATTACAGTTTCAGTGATGCACTGCACAGCGTTGGCTGGTAAACTGCGCTGCAACAATACAAACCATAACCTTGGGAATTATTGCATGAAAAGCTCCTCTGTCGCGCTATCGTCGCTGGCACTTTTTCTCTGCTCTTTTAGTTTACAAGCTGACTCTCTACGCGATATCTACGAACTCGCCCTGGAGAACGATGCCCAGCTAAAAGCGGAAGAGGCCACCTACCTGGCCCGCAGGGAGACTGAAGTTCTGGGTCGCTCGGCGTTGTTGCCGCAGGTCGTTTCGTCTTATTCCTACCAGGACTCCGATACGGACACCGATGCGCAAAGCCCGAATTTCAACAAACCGGGCCTGCCGATTGAAGACACCTCGGATAACACTGATATCGATACCGACGGTTACAGCATATCCCTCAATCAGGCCATTTTTGACCTGCCCGCCTGGTTCAGCTTCCAGTCCGGCAAGGAAGTCACCAAGGAAGCGGAGTCCACCTTCGCCTCCAACCAGCAAAACCTGATTGTACGGGTAGTGGAAGCCTACCTGCTGGTGTTGCGCGCCCAGGACAACCTGGCGGCATCCAGAGCCCAGGAACGGGCCTTTGAACGCCAGCTGGAACAGACCCAGCAACGTTTTGAGGTGGGGTTGATTGCCATTACTGATGTTTACGAGGCCCAGGCGGCCCGCGACCTGGCCCAGGTTGAGCGAATTGTCGATGAAAATAATGTATCGGTCGCGCTGGAGCGCCTCTCGGTACTGACCGGCCAGCGTCACCACAATCTGGATATACTCAAGGAAGATTTCGAAATACGCATGCCCGATCCCCTTGATCGCGCCGCGTGGGTAGATTTCTCGCTGGCTAACAACTTCCTGTTGCAGGCAGCAAATTACCGTGAAGAGGCCTCGCGCCAGTCCGCCAAGGCCAACAAGCTTGAGCATGCGCCCAAAGTCAGCGGCGGCTATGAGTATTCGGATTTCACCACCAACGGTTCACGCAATGTCACACCCGACACCGGAGTAACATCACCCCCTGACAATGACCGTAACCAAAAGGTCTGGCAGGTGCGCGTAGACCTGCCCCTGTACAGCGGTGGCGCCATCTCCTCCAATCGCCGCCGTGCAGCACAGGAGTTCAATGCGACCAGGGAAGAGCGCATCAACCTGACGCGCAATATAGTGACCAATACCCGCTCATTGCACATGACAGTGATCAGTGACGTATCACGCATTGCCGCGCGCAAGCAGAGCATCGTCTCCTCCAAGAGTTCCGTGGACGCCACCCAGGCGGGCTACGAGGTGGGGACCCGCAACGTGGTGGACGTGCTCAACGCGCAGAACACCCTGTTCAGCGCCGAGAGGGACTATTACAACAGCCGCTACGATTACATTCTCAATATGATGCGGCTGAAAGAACAGGCGGGCCTGCTCAGCCCTGCGGATGTCATTAGCCTGGGCTCAAACATGCTGCCACCGCCACCACCAACGGCTGCCGCAACCAAGTAGCGGAATTCGGGGGGAGGCTGTTCAGGCCCCTCCCAGCTCTCGCCCGACCAGCTCCAGCAAGCGCTTTCTCGCGCCGCCGTTCTGGGCTAACACCCGCTTACCCGCTGCCCCCATCTCATGACAGCGCACCGGGTCGCCCAGCAAGTTCTGCAGGCAGGCGCCCAATTGCCCTGGCTCCGGCAGCACCAGCATGGCTCCGGCAGCAGTCAACAGGCCGGTGATCTCCTCGAAATTGAACATATGCGGCCCACTCACCACCGGCACGCCCCAGGCACAGGCCTCCAGCGCGTTGTGGCCGCCATGCTCGACCAGGCTGCCACCGATGAACGCCACGGTAGCGGCGGCGAACAGCAGGCGCAGCTCACCCATGGTGTCACCGAGCAAGATAGCGTCCCCGGCTGCTGGCGCGACCCCGCTGGATCGGCGCAGGACCTGCCAGCCCTGGCTTGTGCACAAGGCGTAAACGGCCTCGAAGCGCTCAGGGTGACGCGGTACCAGCACCAGCAGGCAATCCCCGAAAGATTGCCGCAGCCTGGCAAACGCCTGCAGCACAAGCTCCTCCTCCCCTGCATGAGTGCTCGCCGCCACCAGCACAGGGCGCTTGTCCGCATCCAGCTCCCGGCGCAGCTTGGCGGCGCGGGCATGCATGGCGGTATCCAGTTGCAGGTCGAATTTGATATTGCCGGTTACGGTCAATGACTGCGCTGGCAAGCCCAGGGACAGGAAGCGCTCCCCGTCCACCGCTGACTGGCAGGCCACCCGGCTCAGCTGCGCCAGCATATTGCGGGTGATGGGGCCGAAGCGGGCGTAGCCCCGGGCCGAACGCGCAGACAGCCGCCCATTGGCCAGTACCACCGGGCAGCCCCGGGCATGGCAAGCGTGCAACAGATTGGGCCACAACTCAGTCTCCATCAGCAGCAGCAGGGACGGTCTGGTACGGCGCAAAAAACGGCTCACCGACCCGGGCAGGTCCCAGGGGGCATAGACATGGTGCACCCGCTCCCCGAACAGCGCCTGGGCCCGCTGGGAGCCGGTAGGGGTGGTGGTGGTAAGCAGCAGCTGGTGATCCGGGTAATCCTGCAGTAACTGTTCAAGCAACGCTGCGGCGGCCAACACCTCACCGACAGACACCGCATGCACCCAGATCACCGGCGCATCACTATCGAGCCCGACGCTGGCAATGCCAAAGCGTTCCGCCAGACGCTGCCGATACCCGGGCGCGCGCCGTGAACGCCACAACATACGCAGCAGTACCAAGGGGAACAGGATATACAGGAGGGCGCTGTACAGATAGCGCATGCAGGACTCCACCGCAGACAGTGCCAACCAGCATAACGGCAGGCCGGCGGGCTGGCCAGAGGCCGCCCACCACACAGTGTCATTGCCGACCGCAAGGCCCTGACAGTAAACTGACGCCATGGGAACCCGGACACTTCACATCGACATCGCGATCATCGGCGGCGGCATCGCCGGTCTATGGGCCCTGAATCAATTGCGCAATCACGGCTATAGTGCTGTGCTGTTTGAAGAGAAGGCGCTGGGTAGTGACCAGACCATCGGCTCCCAGGGCATCATTCACGGTGGTATCAAATACACGCTCTCGGGCAGCCTGGGCAAGGGCTCGGAAGCTATTGCCGCGATGCCCGCAACCTGGCGCAAATGCCTGTCCGGCAACGGTGAGGTTGACCTGCGTGCTTGCAAGGTGCTCAGTGAGCATTTCTATCTGTGGTCCAATGCCGGGCTGAGCTCCCGCCTCAGTGGGTTTCTCGCCAGTAAGCTGCTACGCGGCCGGGTAGATAAATTGGCGGCAGAAAACTATCCAGGCCCCTTCCAGTCGCCAGACTTCCAGGGCCAGGTCTTTCGCCTGGATGATCTCGTGCTGGACACTCCCTCCCTGCTACAGACCCTGGCCGCCGGGCACCGGGACGCCATTTACAGCATCGACTGGAACCGCGCCACACTGGAGCGCGACGCAGGAAACGCTAACCTGGTCCTGCCTGGATGCACGGTGATTCCACAGCGCCTGTTGTTAACGGCGGGCGCGGGCAACGCCGGGCTCATGGCCCAATTGGGTAGCGACTCACCCGCCATGCAAAAGCGCCCCCTGCAGCAGGTCGTGGTTAAGCACCAGTATCAACAGCCGCTCTTCGCCCATTGCCTGGGCAGCAAACCATCGCCTCGACTGACCATCTCCAGCCACCACTGCAGCGATGGCGGTGCTGTGTGGTACCTGGGCGGTGATATAGCAACCGACGGGGCTGACGACCCGCCGCAGCAACTGATCAGCCGGGCACAGCAGGAACTGGCCGAAGTTCTCCCCTGGATAGACCTGGGGCCGGCGCAGTGGCGCACACTGACCCTGGATCGGGCGGAGCCGCTACAAGCCACCCTGCTGCGCCCTGATGCCGCCTTCGTCAAGGCTGTGCCGGGGGTGAACAATACACTCGTCGCCTGGCCCACAAAACTGAGCCTCTGCCCGGACCTGGGCAAGGCCATACAAAAGGAGCTGGATGCCGCTGGCATTCAGCCCATACACGGCGCAGACCTGTCCATGCTGCAACCGCTGGGCCAGCCTGCAATCGCGTCTAATCTTTGGGATACCCTGTTTCAATGAAGTGGATGAGACCCTTGGGCAACACCGGTATACAAGTCAGCGCGCTGGGACTGGGCACGGTGAAACTGGGCAGGGACCAGGGAATCAAGTATCCACAACCGTTCACTATACCGGACCAGCGCAGCGCCAGGGCGCTACTGGCCGAGGCCAGGGAACTGGGTATCAACCTGGTAGACACCGCCCCCGCCTACGGCAACAGCGAGCAGCGTCTGGGAGAGTTGTTGGCGGGACAGCGCAATCACTGGCTGCTCTGCAGCAAGGTGGGTGAGGAGTTCGAAGGGGGGCAGTCACGGTTTGATTTCACGCCAGAATACACACGCGCTTCTGTGCACAGAAGCCTGCGTCGCCTCAACACCGATGTTATCGATATCGTGCTGGTCCATTCCGACGGCAACGACCTGCACATCATGGAGCAAGCCGGCACCCTGGAGGCGTTGGCACAGCTTAAACAGGAGGGCCTGGTGCGGGCATTCGGTATGTCGACCAAAACCCTGGAGGGAGGGCTGGCCGCCGCCGCTCACTGCGATGTTGTCATGGCTACCTATAATCGGCAGCACCGGGAGGAATCACTGGTACTGGATGCCTGCGCCCGGTCAGGGGCGGGCGCCCTGGTGAAGAAAGCCCTGGCCAGCGGCCACCTGGGGAAACACCCGCAAGACGCGGTGCGCGACGCCCTGCAACTGGTGCTGGGTCACCGCGGCACCAGCGCCGCCGTGGTGGGCACCATCACTCCCGAGCACCTGCGCGCCAACGTTATTATGGCGCGCGAACAGCTCGATTAGTCAGCCCTGGATTTTGCTGACTATGTCTGTCGTGGACAGCTTGTCTACCGCCCCCATGAGCTGCACCGAGCCACCGTATTGCTCAACAACCTGCCAGCCGACAACCTCTTCCTTGCGCTGGTAATCGCCACCCTTCACCAGCACATCCGGCTGCAGGGCATGTAGCAAATCCACCGGGGTATCCTGGGAAAAACCCACCACCCAGTCCACCGACTCCAGACCAGCCAGTACCGCCATGCGACGATCAGCGGGATTGATGGGGCGCCCCTTGCCCTTGAGCAGACGCACCGACGCATCATCGTTGACCGCTACAACCAACCGGTCTCCCAGCTGCCGCGCCTGCGCCAGGTAACTGACATGTCCGGCGTGGAGAATGTCAAAACAGCCATTGGTAAACACCACCCGCTCGCCAGCGGCGCGGGCATCCGCCACAGCAATCCGCAGCTGCTCCAGGCTCAAGGCACCCCTCTCCGAACCCTGCTCCTGCTGCACCGCACGGCGAAGTTCGTAAGCGCTAACTTCGGCTGTGCCCATTTTACCCACTACAATACTCGCCGCAATGTTGGCCAGGGTTACCGCCTGGGGCAGAGCCGCTCCACCGGCAACGGCAGCGGCCAACACGGCTATCACTGTATCGCCGGCACCGGTCACATCGAATACTTCCCGGGCGCGGGCCGGCAAGTGTAATTCCGCTTCGCCGGGCCGCAGCAGGGTCATGCCCTGCTCTCCCCGGGTCACCAACAGGGCACCAAGATCCAGTTCCGCCATCAGCGCCGCGCCCCGTGAAACCAGGTCGAGCTCCGTATCACAGGGGCCAACAACGGCCTCCAGTTCCTGCAGATTAGGCGTCAGCAAAGTCGCACCACGGTAGCGTGCAAAGTCAGCGCCCTTGGGATCAACCAGAACCGGGATACCCCGGGAGCGCGCCGCCTCGATCAAGGGGGCAGGCTCGCGCAGCGTGCCCTTGGCATAGTCGGACAGCACCAGGGCTCCGCAGTCGTCCAGCCGCTCTGCCAGATCGGCAACCAGCGGTGCCTCGACCGAGGCCGGCACAGGCTCCTCGAAATCCAGACGCAGCAACTGTTGCTGTCGACTGATCACCCGCAGTTTGGTGGTAGTCGGGTGGCCAGCAAGCCGCGTGAAAGCGCAGTTCACCCCGGTGCCTGACAGCATGTCCTGCAGGGAATCGGCCATCTCATCATCACCGGTGTAACCGCACAAGGTGGTTGCCACCCCCAGGGCGGCGGTATTCAAGGCCACGTTGCCAGCACCACCCGGGCGCTCCTGGATCTGCTCCACTTTAATCACCGGGACCGGCGCTTCCGGCGAGATACGCGAGGTGCCACCTTCCCAGTAGCGATCCAGCATTATGTCCCCAATGACCAGCACCCTGGCGCGGTCAAAGCTCGGCATATCCAGTTTCATGATCGGTTTTCCCCTGTTGCCCGACGACCTCGGGCAGCACCCACAATAGCGTTAATCATAGCACGGCCCAGAGCCTGCCCGGCGCTCCACCCCGCTTGCCACAGACCGGCAAAACCGCTAACTTGCGCAGCCCTTCATAGCCATCGTGAGTGCCCCGACATGATTCCCGACCTGCCCGCCAACATAGACCAGATCAAGGGATTCCTGGCGCAGGATGAAGCGGAGGCACTGTACGAGTATGCCTCCCAGGCGAGCGCCCTGGGCCCGGTGCTGGAGATTGGCAGCTACTGCGGAAAATCCACCATCTACCTGGGGCTGGCCTGTCGCGCCAGGCAGTGCACGGTATTTGCACTGGATCACCACCGGGGGTCCGAAGAGCACCAGCAGGGCGAGTTTTTCCACGATCCAGACCTGTTTGACAGTGGCGCAGGTGTAGTCGATACCTTCAGGGAATTTCGCCGCAATATCGCCCTGGCGGGCCTGAATGATGTGGTGGTGCCAGTAGTGGCCGGGTCAGAGGCTGCAGCGCGGCACTGGCAGACGCCGCTGGGCATGGTATTTATCGATGGTGGGCACAGCCTGGAGGCGGCCCTGAGCGATTATCGCTGCTGGATGCCGCACTTGATGCGCGGGGGAATTCTGGCGATACACGACCTGTTCGCCGATGCTCATGAGGGCGGGCAGGCGCCCTATGCGATCTACCGTATGGCGCAGGCGTCAGGCTTGTTTGAGAACCTGGGGCAAGTCAACAGCTTGGGCCTGCTGCGGCGTTTATAGCCGCAGGGCGGTGTCAGCCAAACGGCTCAACGCCTAGTCAACCAGACGCCGACGTTCCCTTGTGTCTCCGGACTCGCCATCAAGCAATTGCACACTGCAGAACAATTTGGCGGCCGGGGTGTGCTCTGTCAGGGCGTCAGCAGCCAGCAAGATGGCGCCCGCAGTCCAGGTAGGCTTCTCATCCGGCCACAGCAGGTCTTCAACCAACTGGTAACCGGTCCAGTAGGAGCCGTCCTTAGTGCGCCATTGATGTAGCCAGCTGTAAACCTCGACTGCACGGGCATGATCTTCCGCCGCCAGTAACGCCATAACCAGCTCACACGATTCCGCTATAGTCACCCAGGGCTCCTGCTTCTCGCAGCGACAGCCCAGGGAGTCCTCCACGAATTCATCCCAGCGGGATGCCAGACGGGCACGGGCATCAGCACCGGTGTAGACGCCGGTCAGCACCGGGTAAAACCAATCCATGGAGTAACGTGATTTACTCTCCCAGGTGCGATCAAAACGCTCTGGCTTGTTGCGCAGGGCCTTGCCCAGCAGGGCTCGCGCCGCCAACCAGTTGCGGCGTTCTTCGCCCAAGGTAACGGCGATGTTATGGGCGCACTCCAGGCTCTTGTAAATGGAGCTGCAACCGGTCACCAGGGCATCGCCCTTGGCCTTGCCGCTGCCATCTACGGCCCAGTCGATCTCGCCGTGCCCGGATTGCAGGGACAATACGAAGGTAATCGCCTTGTCGACCATAGGCCACATGGCGCGCAGGAAATCATCATCCTTGCTTATCAGGTATTGATGCCAGACGCCAGTCGCGATGTAGGCGACAAAATTGGTTTCCCGCCGCTCTTTGTTATCCACCACTTCACCGCGGTAGGAAGCCCACCAGCTGCCGTCCTCCAACTGCAGTTTCGACAACCATTCGTAGGCCTTGCGGGCCGCTTCCACCTCGCCGCCAATAGCCAGGCCCATGGCCGACTCCACATGATCCCAGGGATCTGTATAGCCGCCCTCAAACCAGGGAATCTCGCCACTTTCGCGCTGGCAATCCAGGATGAACTGTACGGTAGGACGCAGGAACTCCTCGGGGAACAGGCCGCGGCTTAAATAAAGGCCACTCATCACGCCACTTCCTTACGGAAATACATCACCACACTTTTGCCCATGATCGGGTTCATGCTTTTCTCCAGTATCCGCGTTACCGCCGGATTTTCTAACAAGTCCCAAACCAGCAGGCGGTGGTACTGCTGCACCAGCCAGTTGGTGTCCTGGTTTTTCCAGAACAAGCATTTGAGCCACCAGAAAGGCGCGTGCAGAGCGTGCGCCCAGTGGCGGTAATAGTGCTTGAATCCCAAATGCTCAATTTCACCGCGCAGCTCTTTGCTGCGGAATATTCTCAGGTGCCCACCGGGTACCTTGTAATAGGCCTCGCTTAGCGCCCAGCATATTTTCTCCGGCCAGCGGCGCGGTACGCTGGCGCAGAACAGCCCGCCGGGCTTGAGCACCCGCTCGACCTCGCGCAGCGCACCCTGGTAATCGGGAATATGCTCCAGCACTTCACTACAGATAACCTTGTCGAAGGTATCGTCGGCAAACGGTAGCTGCAGGGCATTGGCCGAAGACAGGCCAAAGGATTTCGCCGCGTTGTCCGGCTCGGCGAAATCCGCGAACTTGTCACGGGTAGTCTTCAGGTCATCCAGGGACAGGTCCACTCCGAAGGAGTGCACATTCGCCTCCACGTAGGCAGAAATGACGTGACGGCCTTCACCGCAGCCCAGGTCCAGCACCACGTCACCGTCATCCAGTGGAAGGCGACTGAAATCAACTGTTTTCATGGGCCAACACCTGCCGGTAATACTCTGTCATCTGCCGCGCACACACATGCCAACAAAAAAGTTCATCGATACGCTGCTGCCCCCGCGCACCCAGCTCTGCCCGCGCCTGCGGGTCCTGCAACAGGGTGTCGATTGCGTCTACCATCGCGTCCACATTTTTCACAGGAACGATCACTCCGGCATCGCCCACCACTTCCGGCAAAGCGCCGCCATCGGTCGACACCACCGGCACCCCGCAGGCCATCGCTTCACCGGCCGGCAGGCCGAAGCCTTCATACACGGAAGGAACCACCGCGATCGAGGCTTGTGCGTAGTAGCGCACCATCTGTTCGGTGCTGATACCGTTTACAAATTGCACTTTGTCCGCAATCCCGAGTTTTTTCACCAGGCGCTCCGTCTTACCCCCGGGATTGGGCTTACTGACCAGTAACAACTCCAGGTCCGGGTAGCGCTCTAACAAACGCGCATAGGCGCGCAACAGATAACGCAGGCCCTTGAGGGGTGCATCCGCAGAGCAGGTGGCCATCAGCCGCATGGGATTGCGTGCCACCTCCGGCATGGGCTTGAACACCTCCGTATCAATGCCGTTATGTACCAGGCTGATACCGGAGGGCTGTAAACCAAAGTCCCTGGCAATATCCTGGCGGGAACAATCGGACACAGTCACAATATTGCGCAGCTGTTTGACCACTTTTTTCTGCATGTTGAGAAAAGAGTGCCAGCGCCGGATCAACAGTCGCTCGCGCCAGTTTTTGGCCGCGTTGAGGGCAATGCGAAGATCACTGGTGATAGGGTGATGCAGTGTTGTCACCAGCGGCAAGCCCATTTTCTGGATATCCAGCATGCCGTAGCTGAGGCTCTGGTTATCGTGAATCAGGTCGTACTCATGCCCATGCCTGCGCAGGTATTTCACCACGCGGCGGCCAAAGGTGTGAGGCTCGGCAAAACCACCGGTCAGCTTGCTGACCCACTCGATGATATTACTCATCGATTTCAGGTGGTGGGGCCGCAGGGACAGCAGGCCGTTTTCAAACAGGTCAAGGCTGGGAATTTTAATCAGGCGAACTCCGGCATCCAGATGGGGATAGGGAGGGCCGGAGATCACATCAACCGTATGACCGGCTTCCACCAGCGCCTTACTCAGGTAGCGCAGGTAAACACCCTGGCCACCGCCATAGGGCTGGCTGCGATAGCCGAGCAGGGCGATACGCAAGGGGCTGGGCTGCTGCGCCGCCGCAGCGGGGCCGCTGGCTGCACCAGCCAAGGGCTGAGCTTCCGCCTGCACTGTACCAAGATGCCTGATAATGGCTTCCTCTAATGGGCCTGAAGGAGTGTATATAAATGGGGTTCTGCTGCCGATCTTTCAACGGCCATGCCCCGTAAGGCACAGCCAGACTGAGAGTTCTCAGCAAAAGGGGCTAGATTTTAATCAGCTACTGGTCAAAAATCCACCCCTTTACCGCGCGATGGCAAGCGGGAGGTTATCTCGCCTGTGTTCGCCAACGATGCGCTTCTGCCGCTATAATCCCCAACTTTGCCGTTAGGAATGAAATAAATGACAAGCAAACCCTATAAGGGACTCATTCTCGCAGGCGGCTCGGGTACACGTCTGCACCCCCTGACCAGCACCGTCAGCAAGCAACTGATGCCGGTATATGACAAACCCATGATCTACTACCCGCTGGCGACCCTGATGCTGGCGGGCATACGCGATATCCTGATTATCACCACTGCGCGGGACCAGAGCGCCTTCAGCGAATTACTCGGGGACGGCTCCAACTGGGGCGTTAATATCAGCTACACCGTGCAGCCCAGCCCCGATGGACTGGCACAGGCCTTCATCCTGGGAGAGGAGTTCATCGGCAATTCACCCTCCAGCCTGGTACTGGGGGACAATATTTTCTATGGCGGCGGCTTTTCCCAGAAACTGACCAGTGCTTCCAAACGCGATAAGGGGGCTTCGGTTTTCGCCTATTATGTACAGGATCCCGAGCGCTATGGCGTGGTCAGCTTCGACCAGAACGGCGTGGCCAGGAATATTGAGGAAAAGCCTGAGCATCCGCAGTCGCACTACGCGGTTACCGGCCTCTACTTCTACGACAATGATGTGATAGACATCGCCAAGGAGGTGCAGCCCTCCCCTCGCGGAGAACTGGAAATTACCGATATCAACAAGGTCTACATGGATCGCGGGGACCTGCGCGTGGAAGTGATGAGCCGGGGCACCGCCTGGCTGGACACCGGCACGCACAACTCCCTGCTGGACGCCGCCAATTTCATACGCGTGGTGGAGGAGAGGCAGGGGCTGAAAATAGCCTGTCCGGAAGAAGTGGCCTACCGCATGGGCTACATCAGCGCAGAGCAGCTGCTGGCGCTGGCGCAACCACTGGAAAAAAGCGGTTACGGGATCTACCTGAAAAACCTGCTGAACGATGAAGGGATGGTGTTCGCATGAAGTTCAGGGAAACGCCATTGCAAGATGTCTATGTACTGGAACCCAAGGTCTTCGGTGACCAGCGTGGCCTGTTCATGGAAACCTGGAATATGGACACGTTTCGCGAAGCAGGCTTCGACATCAAGTTTGTGCAGGACAATCACAGCCGCTCGGCCCGGGGTATATTGCGCGGCCTTCATTACCAGACCGAGCACACCCAGGGCAAACTGGTGCGCGTCACTTCCGGCGAGGTGTTTGATGTGGCCGTGGACCTGCGCAAGGATTCTCCCACAGTAGGGCAATGGTTCGGTATTACCCTCAGTGCCGAAAATCACACGATGCTATGGCTGCCGCCGGGTTTCGCCCACGGTTTTTATGTCACCTCTGACTATGCCGATTTCCTGTACAAGTGCACCGATATTTATCATCCGGCCAGTGACAAGACCCTGGCCTGGAATGACCCTACCGTGGGCATAGACTGGCCGCTGTCTGCAGGGGGCGAACCACAGCTATCGGCGAAGGATGAAGTGGGGCTTAGCTGGGAACAGACCACGCTGTTCGACTGAGCAATTCGGGCCCGCCCTGGACCCGGCAATCCATACGGGGCTTATTCTGACAGCAGGGGCTGCCACCACTGCTCGCTGGACAAATACCAATCCAGGGTGCGTTGCAGCCCGGTTTCAAAACTTTCGTGGGGCTTATAACCCAGCGCACTGCTGATCTTGCCGGCGTCAATGGCGTAGCGCCAGTCGTGGCCGGCGCGGTCCTCA